>NZ_JANJFL010000049.1:0-11045 GCF_024584215.1 Pseudomonas sp. LJDD11 | reverse complement strand
AGTCCGAAAGGTAGAGCCGGTTTGCGAATAAGAGAATGGACTTGCGTGTGCTGCGGTACAGCCCACGACCGCGATGTAAACGCGGCCCGGAACATTCTTGCGGCGGGGCATCGCCGTCTAGCTGTAGGAATCCCCGCTCTTTAGGGCGGGGAGGATGTCAATGACGACTACTCGGCGGGGTCGTCGGTGATGTCATAGAGCGCGTTGTGCAGCTCTTCGTAGTTACCGCCATTGATGACGCTCAGGTAACCGGCCTTGTTTAGCTGGTCTTGGGCTTTGTTGGCTTTCTGATCGCTGCTGGCGAAAATCACGAATACCGTATTGCGGTCGGTCAGTACCTGCTTCATCTGGTTGACCAGCCGCACCGGGTCGACCCGCACTGCGTTGAGGACAGTGCCTGCGTCATATTCGATCTGGCTGCGCACATCCACCGCCAGGCGGCCTTCTTTCAAAGCGGCCACGGCGACGGCCTGAGTGACCTCACCGGCCTGCGCGCCTGCGCAAGCAACCAGCGTTACCAGGGCTATCCACTGACGCATGAGCCTGTCTCCCTTGATCCTGATGGATAAAGAGTGGCACAGACTTGGGCCATTCGACAGCACGTGGTGTTATTTCAGCCGAACAGACGGGTCAGGTTCGGCACGATAAGTACCAGTAGGGTGCCGAACAGAATGAGCCCCGCTTGCCGCAGTTTCGTGTGTTTGAGCATGGCTGACTGCCTTTTGTTGTTATTCCTGAGCGACAACAGCCCACCGGATTTCTTGCGGGAAATCGGTTGGGCTGGCAAAGGTAAAGCCATCTGGGCAGTTGGGTGTGGTCTCCGACCGACGTTCCCCGGCGCTGTATAAAGAATTATTGCGCCCTGCCTTTTCTACAGATTTAACCTTAGAGCCCGCGTTTCATAAGGCTTAGAACTATTTGGTCTTTATGTTTTTATTGAAAGATCTAAAAAATATCAAAAGCCGACCGCCATCTGGCCGATCCTCTGATTAGACACTTCGGTTTGCGCTTTACCGTTCGTCTGGCGGCCTTGAAGCTCAGGTTGGAGCAAAGCTGTTTACGGGGTGGGCCTGCCAGCGACAACCCTGTACCTGTCAGCGAACTGGCAGCAGGGCGTATACCCCTTGATTTGCAAGGGGTATCAGGGCAGGCTTGGCGCGCCGATCCACTCAACCTCACCGCTTCAGGTCAATTCTTCATGCCGTTACGTATCTGCATCCTGGAAACCGATGTCCTGCGCCCGGAACTGGTCGATCAATATCAAAGTTATGGCCGCATGTTCGAACGGCTGTTCGCCCGCCAACCGATCGAGGCCCGGTTCGTTATCCATAATGTGATGCAGGGTGATTACCCGGCCGAAGGCGAGCGCTTCGATGCCTACCTGGTGACTGGCAGCAAGGCTGATTCATTTGGCAGCGATCCCTGGATCCAGACCCTCAAGGTCTACCTGCTGGGGCTTTACGAGCGTGGTGAGAAACTGCTGGGTGTCTGCTTTGGCCATCAACTGCTGGCTCTGCTGCTGGGTGGCCAGACCGAGCGCGCCACTCAGGGGTGGGGTGTAGGTATTCATCACTACCAGTTGGGCAAGGGGGCGGCATGGATGACCCCGGCGCTTGAGAACCTGACACTGCTGATCAGCCACCAGGACCAGGTCACCCGCCTGCCGGAAAACGCGACAGTGATTGCCTCAAGCGAGTTCTGCCCGTTCGCGGCCTATCACATTAATGATCAGGTGCTGTGCTTCCAGGGCCACCCCGAGTTCATCCATGACTATTCCAGAGCGTTGATGGACATTCGTCAGGAGTCACTGGGCGCGGCCCTGTACGACCGCGCAGTGACCAGCCTGGTGGAGGATCACCACGGCAGTATCGTGGGTGAATGGATGATGCGCTTTGTGGCGCACAAGACCGTTTAGTCGCAATACTGTTCAATTAGGTACTGTATGCCCTCGGTGGGAGCAGCACCTAATTGACCAGCATTGTGTTGAGCTGATGATCTGCTACAGCCAGCCTGAGCGCTTGAAACTGGCAAACAGCGCGGTGCAGCCGCCGACGATCACCCCCAGCACAATGAAGTAGCCGTAGTGCCAGTTCAGTTCAGGCATGTTCTGGAAGTTCATTCCGTAGATGCCGGCAATCGCGGTAGGGAAGGCCAGGATCGCCGCCCAGGCGGCGAACTTTCTCTGGATCAGGCCCTGGCGTGATGACTCCAGCAGCAAGCCGATTTCAATGGTTTGGCTGGCCAGATCACGCAGGTTGGCCAGGTCTTCCATCTGCCGTTTGACGTGAATCTCGACATCCCGAAAATACGGACGCATGTTCTTGTCGATGAATGGAAAACTGAGCTTTTGCAGTTCTTCGCCGACCTCGACCATGGGCGCCAGGTAGCGCCACAAACGCAGCAAATCACGGCGCAGGCCGTGAATGCGCTGGATCTGCGCATCGTTCATCACGCCATTGAGCACGCTCTGTTCCAGTTCTTCGAGCTCGCAATGAATGGCTTCGGCGACCGGTTGATAGTTCTCGGTGACAAAGTCCAGTAGCGCGTAAAGCACGAAGTCCTCGCCGTGAGACAGCAGCAGCGGGCGCGCTTCGCAGCGTTGGCGCACCGCGCTGTAGGACTTCGAATGGCCATTGCGCGAGGTAATGACATAGCCCTTGCCGGCAAAGATGTGGGTTTCGATGAATACCAGCTTGCCGTTTTCCCTGACCGGCGCATAGGTGACGATGAACAAGGCATCGCCAAAGGTTTCCAGCTTTGGTCGGCTATGCACCTCAAGGGCGTCTTCGATGGCCAGCTCATGCAGGTTGAACTGCTTCTTGAGGCTGGCCAGCTCATGCGGGTCGGGCTTTTCCAGGCCAATCCAGACAAAGTGACCTGGCTTGGCGGCCCAGGTTGCACCTTCTTCCAGAGTAATATCGCTAACTTTTCTGCCTGCGCTGTAAACCGCTGCTGCAACTACTCGGCCCATATCGGTATCGCTTCTTCCGGATGCTGGTTCAGGTTGATCAGAGTATTGCAGCAGCCGCGAGTTCGGGCATCAGACAAGATGTTGGCGATCGAGCTCTATGGCTGCGTCGAGGGTTTCCAGCAGTGCGCGGCGGGCCTTGAGTTTGGTGTTGCGATGCGCGGTCATGTTGATTTTTTTCAACTGCCCGGCCACCTGGCGTGCGGTTTCAATCAAATCCTGGGGGGCGACCACCTGATCGAGAAAGCCGGCCTCACGTGCCGCTTGCGGGCCGAACATCTCGGCGTTGATCACCGAGCGGTGAAAGGCTGATTTGCGCAGCCGGTCGCGGGCCAGCTCGATGCCGACGTTATGCATGGTCATGCCGATCTGCACTTCATTCAGGCCGATCTGGAACGGGCCCTCGACACCGATCCGGTAGTCGGCCGACAGCAGCAGGAAGGCGCCTTTGGCCACGGCATGGCCAGGGCAGGCCACCACGATGGGGAAGGGGTGGGCCAGCATCCGCCGGGCCAGAGTCGAGCCCTGGGCGACCAGCGCGATCGCCGCTTCCGGGCCTGAGGTCATCACCTTGAGGTCGTAGCCGCCGGAAAGAATGCCCGGCTGGCCGGTGACGATAACCACTGCGCGATCCTGCACGGCCTGGTCCAGCGCGGCATTGAATGCATCGATGAGCAGCGGCGAGATCGCATTGACCTTGCCATTGTTCAGGGTCAGGGTGGCAATGCCTTCTTCGAGCTGGTACGAGATCAGGTCACTCATGGCGCAATTCCTTATTGGCGTATTCGGCAGACGTTACCCATGCAAAGGGTGCAGGTAAAGAACTGACTAACCGGTCATCAAAAGCCCGATTGGACACGCCACCGCTGCTGGCTGCTGCACCCGGTCTGGGTATGGATCAGGACTGGATGTCGTTGAACGAGCAGTACTCATCCCATTCCATGCCGAGCGCTTCGGCAACCTGGCGGTGGGCTTCCAGGCGCATTTGCTGGCGTTGCTGCTCAGACTCGGCAATCAGCTCGATGGCCAGCTCCCAGGCCTCGATACCTTGTTCATCAGCCGCATCTTCAAAGGCCCACTGCACCTGTTGCTGTTGCTCTTTGGCGCTGAGCTGGCTGATTTCATCCTTGAGCGTCGGGTGGGTGGCCAGGTATTTGGCCAAGGCGGCTTCTTGCCACTCGTTCATGTTCATCATGCGGCTCCTCGGGTGCGTGGCATCACGGTTGATGCCCAAGGGCGCCATTATCGTTGGCGCATGCTGCCTGGCAAGCCTTGCGGTATCGCTTCGTTGCTGCCCATCGCGCGGCGCAGCGCTTCGTCGAAGGATGACTGGCCGGCACTGGGGTCGAAGCACTCGCTGTAAAATTGCTTGCCGGCGCATTTGGAGGCGACGGTGGGCGCGGGAAGCCGGTTCTCCTGCAGCTTCTTGTAGTTCTCGCCCTCAATCACTTTGGCGTTGGTCTTGCCGCTGATCTGCAGGTTCTTGATTGCCCGCAGATGAACTTCATGTACATGCTCACGAGGCGTGTCCGGGGTCATCAGCGGCGGGCCGGGGCGCTGCACGGTGGTTTCACCGCGATTGAGCGGGCAGGGCGTGGCGGCGTAGCCGATTTTGCCTTCCGGTGAAACACACTTGAATATTTCGCCCTGCGCGTAGTCGCACAGAACGATAGCCAGCGCGAATGCGATCAATGATGAACGGCGTTTCATGTGCTCCTCCCTGAGTGGCGCAAGGCTACCATTGCCGCGCTTCAGGGAACAGTCCTTGGCACCGTTCGTCTGCCGGGCTGCACCATTGTCAACGGCTTGGTTCCCACAGCTATGAACCCATTCATTCCTGTCGCGGAGGCTGCACATGCCGACCCATAAAAATGACCCGCTACCCACCGACAAGCCGGATTTCGACCCCGATTCACCGGATCTGGAAGACCCGCAGATCGACCCGCCAGAACCTGCCAAGTCACCTGACGACAAGCCACCGGCAGGCGATTACCCGCCCTATAACGAGAATAAGTAATCGGCGCTATGGATTGGCCTGCAGATACTCCAGCAGGTCTTCCATGCGCTGCTCATTGCCCATCCACCAGAGCTTCATGCGGGTGCCTGGCACCATGCCGTCGGGATCCTTGACCAGTGTTGCGATGTTCTCGCGGGTCCAGACAATTCCGGAGTTGTGCATGGCGTCCGTGTATTTGTAGTCGGCCGTAGCCCCGGCGTTACGGCCGATCACCCCGTTAAGCTGGGGGCCGAAGGCGGCTCGTGCATGCGGGCCGATCTTGTGGCAGCCGGCACACAGTTTGGTAAATACCGCCTTGCCGGCCTCGGCATCCCCCGCGCCATAGGCACTGCCGGCCGCCAACAGCGCCAAAAGCAGTAATACGGTGTTCTTCATGGGGCCTCGTCAGCACGATTTTCAAGGCCGGGATGCTAACCCACACCGATGGTGAGGAAAACCGGGTCTGTGGTCATGAGCGTGGACAACCTATGTCAGCCGGGTTGTCACCCCAGCCAAAGCCTGCTTGAAGGACGGCAGGTCCTCGCTGGTTTAGATCTGGTTTTCAAACGGTTTGCCAGCCCTGCTGAGCCGTCCAGCGCCACAGGCGCGGTTCGCCGTGGCGGTCCTTGCGCCGCGCTTTGCAAACCATCGCCTGCTGATCGTCATGCCAGAGCAGTTCAGGGAAGGTCATTGAGACCAGCAGGCCGCTGGCAACCTGATCGACGCTGATCTCGGCCTGCGGGCTGTGCAGTGGCTCAAGCGGGTTGTCCAGCGTGCGCAGGCTGTGCGGCAAGTGCCACTGCCAATCGAACACCGGACCGCCCGATGGCACCGGGTGCGCAAAGGGCCGCTCGTGGGTCTGGCGCAAAATGTCCCACTGGTTCTGCGCAATCCACAGATCGGCAACCTGAACCATCTTGTGCGGCTGCGAGTGGGCGATCAAATCGTCGATCATCGCGCTCCAGGTCTTGTTGGAGACCAGCGGGCTTTCCCGGCCGGTGATTGTCAAGTTGCCGACCAGATCGATCTCCCAGAAACGGCTGTCGACATCGCAGACATGCAGCAGGTGTTGCTTGCGGTCGTAGATCATCAACGGCCAGTGGCTGCGCGAAGGCGCTGGGGTCACGAAATAGCGTCCGTTTGGAGAGAAGCCGCTCGACGCACCGCCGCCGTAAATAACGCTGCCATCAGGCAGCAGGTAATCGCACACGGCAGGCCCGCCCATGACAAACTCGCTGCAAGACAGCACCCGCACTGCCTCGCCTTCGGGGCTAAGCGGCGCCTGACCGCTCCAGGCGTTGGGTCCCGCAATGTCCAGGGGCGTGCATTCGGTAAGCCGCGGCTTGCTGTGCGGCTCGGGAATATTGAGCCTGGCGAGCTTCTGCCAGCCCTTATGCACCACCACAAGCATGATGAAGCACAGGATGCCCACCAGCGCCCCGGTAAAGCCGGACGACACCAGGCTACCCAGCAGATAACTGACGCCGAAACAACTGCCCAGCATCCACATGAAGGTGCTGTCTACTTCACCGCGAATGCGGTTCTCTAGCCACTCGGCAAGGTGCGCCAGGACCCAATAGGCGATGATCAGAGCCGGCGGCAGATAGAGCGGGATGACAAAGGGAATGACCAGCAGCGCCAGGTTGATCAACAGCTTTGCAAGCACGATGAAGAAATTGTCTTTGTCTTGATAGGGAATGCCAGACATCGTGCCAGCTCAGGTTTTACTAGAAGGCTGTGATCATAACCGTGGCGCGGGCAGGGCGACGACGCTGTTGGGTGGATTTCGGGACGGGGTTCGCAGCCGTTGCTAATCAGACCTTTTGCGGATAGGGGGCGGATAGGGGTAACCCACGCCAGGCCGTGATTTTGCACACGGCCTGCGCCTGCCGCACGCGCTCAGAGATCTTTCTTGGCCTCTTTGTCGACATGCTTGTCGGCCTTGTGTCGTTCATCATCGGCGTGCCGCGCACCTTTATCGACTTCATCAGCATCGTGCTTGACGCCCTTATCGAGCTCTTTGGCGTCATGCTCGACCCCTTTGTCCAACTCGCGGTTGTCATGGCGAACGCCCTTTTCCAGTGGCGTCTCGGCAAACGCCTGTGCCGACAGGGTGGCGGCCAGAACCAGAGCGCCTGCCAGGGCCAGAATCGGTTTACGCATGGTATTACTCCTGAATTCGACGACCAGTCCGTCATGGACTGCTGAATTTCAAGCTGGCTCAGGGGTCGGGTAATGGCAGGCCGTTGGTCGGCAGTTCGAGGCCCGAAGCGCATCGCTTAATCGGCAAGGCAGAAAAACACGTATCGTTTTAATGAAAAACACAATAAATGTAGACACAGGTATTTCATTTCGTGGTCAAATCCTGCGTATGAACGAAACCATCGGAAAACGCATCAAGCGTCTCAGAACGGCCGCAAAAATGTCGCAGGCTCAGCTTGCGCAAGCCTGCGGCTGGAAATCGCAATCACGGGTGGGCAACTATGAGGCTGACTCGCGCGAGCCCTCGTTTGCCGATATCGAGGCCATTGCCACGGCCCTGCAAATCGACAAATCGCAGCTGCTGCTGGATATGCGCGCGCTGCAGCCGGGTGGGGGCCTGACCAACCTGCCAGCGCCTGCCAAGACTTCTGCCGCTGATCTGGTGACCCAGATGCTGGTCAGGCACGGCAAGAACCTCGACGAGCAAGCGCGCAAGAAGATCGCTGACGCAGTGCGCGACACCGCAGATGAAGTGAGTGCCGGCAATGTGATCCAGGCTGATTTTTCCGGGTTGAAGGCCACGCCGGACGAAATCGTGATTCGTCAGTACGACATACGCGGCTCGATGGGGCACGGCCAAATACCGCCAGATTACAAAGAGGTCATCCGCAACCTGATCATCAGCGAAGATGTGTTGCGTGAAAAGGGCGTGACCTACACCTCCAGGCACTCTCTGGCGATGATCACTGGCTGGGGCCAGAGCATGGAAGGCACGATCAACGACAAAGACCCGGTCATTGTGGATCGTGGCGTCAATGAGTTCATCGGCGACGGCGTGTACGTGATCACCTGGCACGACATGCTGTACATCAAACGCCTGCAGGTGTTCGACGCTGAGCGGTTCTGGCTGATCTCGGACAACGAGAAGCACAAGGACCAGCAAGCCCGTATCGAAGACGTGACCATTCACGCCAAAGTGCTGCTGGTCTGGAATGCCAAAAAGGTCTGAGGCCAATACAGTTCGGTTAAGCATCACAAAGCTCTGTAGGAGCGAGCTTGGTCTGGGCGGCACACCGACGCACAGGCCGGTTAAGTCACAACATCTGCTGCGAATGTGCCGCCGTCTTCGTTGGCAGCCGGCGCGCGCTTGCCCGGCTGCTCTCGCCAATCTGTCGTGTTGGCCGCAAAGCCCCCCCTCGTTGGTTCAGAAAGGCGCCGCTTCGACGGTCTCGACCTCTGCCTGCTCCACTATCCGATCCTCATCGGTCGGCTTGACCCATTCCAGCAGCACGCCCCCGTCATCCTGAAAGGTCATATTGATCCCGTCGGTTTCCGCCAAAAGCTCCATGACCGCTTCCCATGCCTGATCCGTATCTGTGTCCAGCCGGTGGATCAGCGCGGCACAGCGTTCCTGGGCTCTGGGTGAATTGATCATCTCTGCGATACGCAACCCCAGCCGTTCTACCTCACTCATTACCCGGGCTTCAGGCTTGTTCTGTTTGGTCATAGTGATCTTCCTTTGCTGTATATATATCCAGTTGTTGCGAGAGGATATAACACGTTGCGTGGCTTGATAACCCTTCGCGATAGGAAATTTCAGCAACGTCCGCCAAAAATAAAAACACATTTGGTGTTTGACAGATAAAGCACGTTGGGTGATATTGGTGTCCGTCGCAGCAAGAAACGCACGGCGACAAACAGGCTGGAGGTTCTCCGGCCAGCAGTCGGCAGCGAATTACCGAGTCAACCCCGCAAGGCGAAAGCATCAAGCGGAACGGACCTGGAGCAACAGTTTTTGAAAGGGATTTCTGGCCCCGGATCAAGTGAGGCCGGATGCAGAGTCAGCTTGCATGCCGCCTTTCGTCACTGGCGATAGCGGGGTGGGCATGGCAGATAAAGGAAGATTATGCAGATGCTTAAAGATTGCAGATGCGGTAAGTGCAACAGACTTCTCGCCCGTGTGGGCGGTTTTACCGAACTCCAGATCAAATGTTCCCGTTGCGGAACGTTGAATCATGTGAAGGCCGCGAGCCTCGAGAAAGCGCCTTTGAGCGAGCCAAGCGCGGCCAGTCCGTGCGATTTGAATCCCGCTCAACATCAATCATCGAGGTGAATTATGAAACTGATTAAAAACATTCTGCTGGCGACCGCTTTTATGTCGTCCATTGCATCCATGAACACGTGGGCTGCCGCCCAGTCGTGGAATCTGGCGCGTGACATGTACCTGATGAAAGAAAGCGCCCCGGCCGGTTCGCCATGGGCATTCTTGCAAAGTGCGCCGGGCGGTGGCCTGTCGTCCGGCTATACGCCTCTGCCTTCCTTCCTGGCCGACCAGTGCGGCTCTTCCCCTGCCACTTGCTGGCAAAACACAAGTTCGGGCGCATGGATTGCCATTCCCAAAGCTGATTACGGGTTTGGCGGGAGCGGTGGCAGCTTCGTTTTCAGGCAAGGCGATGCTGCGCTTCATCCGGGCGTCAACACCCAGTCGATCATCCGCTGGACCAGCCCGATCACTGGCACCGTGAAGGTTCATGGTCGCGTCAACGACCTGCACGCGGCGTGCGGTAACGGTGTTGCCCTGATCCTCAAGTCAGGCGACACCCAACTGCAGTCCTTCGATGTACCCAACGGCGGCAGCGTGGTGGTCAGCACCGACGCCATTGCGGTGACGACCGGAGCGCCGCTGTATTTCGTATTTGATAGCAAGGGCGATTACTCCTGCGATTCGACCAGCCTGGATCTGTTTATCAGCAACTGACTCTCTGACTCTCGAGGTTCTTGAGGTCAGGCCAGATCGCCATTGAGCGACGCAGTAAATCATTCAGTTTGCAAAGCACCAGGTTTGTTCCGGCCAGGCTCCTGGGCCTTTTTCTTACATTCCATCATGAGCTCACGAGCATGGAGCTACTGCATCGCCTGCTCGAAAAGACCGCGCTTTTGCTGGCCGGCGGGCTTGGCGTGGCTTTCGCCAGTTAAGTGGCACAAGGACGATCTGGATTCAGTTGACCTGCCCGCCACCGAGCGGGCTTTTTTCTGGGAAAAATTCAAATGGCACGAATTGACGCAACACAGGCCGGCGGTGTTAACGTCCTGGCGTTCCTCGACATGCTCGCCTGGTCGGAGGGTACTTCCACCATCAAGGCCTCTGAGGATGGCTACAACGTGCTGGTCGGCGGCACCCTGTTCAGCGATTACAGCGCGCACCCTCAGGTGCTGGTCGACCTGCCGCGCTACCGGATCAAATCCAGCGCAGCCGGCCGTTACCAGTTTTTGGCACGCACCTGGAACGCCATTGTGCGCAACTACGGCTTCAAGGGTCGGTTTATTCCCGAGGCTCAGGATCTGGCCGCGATCAAGCTGCTGATCGAGTGCGGCGCGATGCCGTGCATCAAGGCCGGTGACATCAAGACGGCTATCGCCAGGGCCGCGCCGATCTGGGCCAGTTTGCCCGGCGCCGGTTATGGCCAGCGAGAGCACAAGCTTGCCAGCCTGCTGCAGATTTACGCTGCTGAGCGGGCTCGGGAAGAGGCATCAGAGGCGGATCTGTTGGCCATGTATTCTGCTTGCGGCGGGGTGCTGATATGACGCGCCTGGTCCTGATTGCGGGCCTGCTGCTGCTTCAGGGCTGCGCCGTTCAGGCCATGCGCTACGCAACCGGTGCCTATTGCGCGGCTCCGGAGCCGGCGCGCCTGGCAAACCGTATTCTAGTCAATGCCTCAATTGCGCCCGATCGCATTGAGGTCACTTGCGGCGGCGCGCCATGACCGGCCGCTTCCCTGATCCTTTGGTACTGCAGGCCTACGCCAGAGGCGAGTGGGTGCTGATGCACGACTTCCGCTACCAGTCGGCTGACGGCGAGACCTACACAGCGCCGAAATA
>NZ_JANJFL010000048.1:0-16346 GCF_024584215.1 Pseudomonas sp. LJDD11 | reverse complement strand
GCGACCTGTTGCTCGATCAGTTCATGAATGCACAGCTCAACCGGGTAGCTGACCTCGGTGCGATTCCAGTCGCTGACGATCTGCTGTTGCTCTTGTGCATTGAGCAGCCGCAGTTCAGCCACGCGTTGCCCAGGCTGCTGCACCACCTGCTCCAGCAACTGAACCCAATGCCGGCCCAGCCGCTGCACGGTAGAGGCATCAAACAACGCCGTCGCGTAGTTCAAAGAAGCACCGATACCCGCTTCGGATTCGAAAGTATTGAGCGTCAGGTCAAACTTGGCCGACTGCTCGCTCCACTCCAGGCCTTCCACCCGTAGACCTGACAGCACTCTGGCACTGCCTTTAGTCTCGGTCTGGTGGTTGAACATCACCTGGAACAACGGGCTATGGCTCAGGCTACGCTCGACTTGCAATGCCTCCACCAGTTGCTCGAACGGCAGATCCTGATGCACCTGGGCACCCAGCGCCGTGCGCTTGACCTGCTGCAGCAACTCATTGAACGTGATGTGCAGGTCGAACTCGGCCTTGAGCACCTGGGTATTGACGAAGAAGCCGATCAGCCGTTCGGTCTCTACCCGGTTGCGGTTGGCATTCGGCACCCCGACACGAATTTCGGCCTGTCCCGAATAGCGATGCAACAAGGTCTGGAACGAGGCCAACAGCACCATGAACAGTGTCACGCCCTGTTGCTGGGCAAGGTGCTTGAGCGCACCGCACAAATGGGTATCCAGATCGAGATTCAGGCTGGCACCGGCCTGGCTCTGTACCAAAGGACGTGGACGGTCCAGCGGCAGCTCCAGCACCGGCTGTTCGCCGCCAAGTAGCTCGGTCCAGTAAGCGATCTGGCGCGCCTGCTCACCGGCCTCCATCCAGTTGCGTTGCCACACCGCATAGTCCGCGTACTGGATGGGCAACGCCGGCAGGTCTACATCATGGCCTTGACGGTAGCCTTCATACAGGTGGACCAGTTCATCCACCATCACCGGCATCGACCAGCCATCGGACACGATGTGATGCATAGTCAGCACCAGCACGTGATCATCATCGGTCAGGCGCAGCAATTTCACCCGTAGCAGCGGACCATGCACCAGATCGAATGGTCGCAGAATCTCGGCTTCGACACGGGCCTGAATCGCTGCCTCACTATCAAGCGCCTCAACCTCGATGGTCGCCGACTGCGGAGCATGGATGATCTGCACCACCTGCTCGCCTTCCTGGTGCAACGTGGTGCGCAGGGTTTCATGGCGGGCAATCAGCGTATCGAAACTGTTGCGCAGCGCGGTATCGTCAAGAGCGCCCTGCAAGCGCAGAGCGACTGGCATGTTATAGGCCGCGCTGTCCGGCGCAAGTTGCCACAGGAACCACTGGCGTTGCTGGGCAAATGACAGCTTCAACGGTTGTTCACGGTCAGCGCGCGTGAATGCAGGGGCTTGGCTAATCGTACCGTCAGAGATCCTCGCAACAAACTCAGAGAGCACCGATGCCTCAAACAGCACCCGCAGCGGCAGCTCGATATTCAATACCTGACGCACTCGGGAGATCACTTGGGTGGCCAGCAACGAGTGACCGCCCAACTCAAAGAAGTTATCGGTCAGGCCCACCTGCTCAATCTTCAGCACGCCCGCCCAGATCGCCGCAACCTGCTGCTCCAGCTCGGTCTTCGGTGCCACATACAGCTGTTGCTGCTGGCTGGCATCGGGCTTGGGCAGTGCCTTGCGATCCAGTTTGCCGTTGGGTGTCAGCGGCAACTTGTCCAGGAACAATAGATACGAGGGCACCATGTAGTCCGGCAGGCTGGCTTTCAGTTGCTCACGCAGGCTGCTGCGCAGTTGGTCCTGCTGCTCGGTGCTCCGCTCGTCAGTGGACACCAGATACGCCGCCAGTTGCTTGCCAGCCGGGCCGTCGACATCGATGACCACCGACTCACGCACCACGTCGTGCTCCAGCAGCTTGGCCTCGATCTCGCCCAGTTCGATACGGAAGCCGCGAATCTTCACCTGGTGGTCGATGCGGCTGATGTACTCGATCACCCCGCCTGTGTGATAACGCGCCAGGTCACCGGTGCGATACAACCGCCCACCACCCTGCTCACTGGTGTCGAACGAGTTCGGCACGAAGCGCTCGGCCGTCAGGTCCGGGCGATGCAAATAACCTCGGGCCAGACCGTCGCCGCCAATCAGCAGTTCACCGGCCACCCCAATCGGTGCGGCACTCAGGCCCTGCTCAACGATATGCAGCGTGGTATTGGCGATTGGCTTACCCAACAGCGGCGCGGGTGCCTCACGGTTCAGGCAGTGCAGCCCCGACCAGATGGTGGTCTCGGTCGGACCGTACAGGTTCCACACCTGCTCGCTGCGTTCCAGCAAACGATTGGCCAGGTCTGGGGCCAGGGCTTCACCTCCACTGAGCAACCGGCAATTGCGCAGCGCCTCGGGGCCGGCTGCATCCAGCAGCATGCGCCAGGTCGACGGGGTCGCTTGTACGGTGGTCACCGCCTGCTGTTCGATCAGCCTCAGCAATGCCTGCGGATCCTGGTTCTCGCGATCAGCCAACAGCACCACCGAAGCGCCCACCAGCAAGGGCAGGTACAGCTCCAGCCCGGCAATGTCGAACGACAGCGAGGTCAGCGCCAGTACCCGGTCACTCGCCTCAAGGCCCGGCTGCTGCGCCATGCTGAACAGGAAGTTGACCAGCGCCTGGTGCCGCACTGCCACGCCCTTGGGCTTACCGGTGGAGCCTGAGGTGTAGATGCAGTAAGCCGTGTGTTCCGGATGCACGGCTACATCCAGGTTGTCGCTGGAGTAATCGGCCAGTTGCGGCCAATCGCGGTCCAGGCACCAGGTGTTGATACCGGTGGCTGGCAGTTGCTCCAGCAGCCGCTCCTGGGTCAACAACAAACGCGCGCCGCTGTGTTCGAGCATGTAGGCCAGGCGTTCCTTAGGGTACTCAGGGTCCAGCGGCACATAGGTGCCACTGGCCTTGAGAATGCCCAACAGACCCACCACCATCTCGACGGAGCGCTCCACCGCAATGCCTACCAACACATCTGGGCCCACGCCCAGCTCGCGCAACTTGTGCGCCAGGCGGTTGGCTCGACTGTTCAGTTCGGCATAGCTCAAGGACTGTTCGCCAAACAGCAACGCGGCGGCATCCGGCGTCTTGAGTACTTGTTGCTCGATCAACTGAGGCAGGCACTGGGCAGCCGGGTAGCTGGCCTGGGTGCGATTCCACTGGGCAACGATCTGCTGATGTTCCTCAGCATCAAGCAACGCCAGCTCGGTAATACGCTGCCCTGGCTGACGTACCACCTGCTCCAGCAACTGCAACCAGTGTCGGCCCAGGCGCTCGATGGTCGAGGCGTCAAACAATGCTGTTGCATAGGTCAACGCAGCCCCGATACCGGCCTCATACTCGAAGGTATTGAGGGTCAGGTCGAACTGGGCCGAAATGCTCTCTCGCGACAGCCCTTGGACTTGCAGGCCCTGAACCTCTCGGCTGGTACCCTTTACTTGATTCTGGTGATTGAACATCACCTGAAACAGCGGGTTATGACTCAAGCTCCGGTCCGGCTGCAAGGCCTCTACCAGTTGCTCGAACGGCAGTTCCTGGTAAGTCTGCGCCTCCAGGACCGTTTGCCGAACTTGCTGCAACAGCTGTTCAAAGGTGGTGTGCAGATCAAACTCGGCCTTGAGCACTTGGGTATTGACGAAAAAGCCAATCAGTTGCTCGGTTTCTACCCGCGTACGGTTGGCAACCGGTACGCCGGTACGAATATCGTTGTGCCCTGAATAACGATGCAACAGGCTTTGGAAACTGGCCAGCAGCAGCATGAACAGGGTGCAGCCTTGGCGCTGAGCGAGGGCTTTGAGCCCGCGAGCCAGTTCAGCATCAAGCGATATTTCCAGCAAAGCGCCACGCTGATCGAGCACCGATGGACGCGCACGGTCAGTAGGCAACTCCAGCACCGGCTGTTCCCCGCCAAGTTTTTCTAGCCAATAAGCCAGCTGCCGCTCTTGTTCGCCTGCCTCCATCCAGTTGCGTTGCCAGATGGCGTAGTCGGCATACTGGATCGGCAAGGCTGGCAGATCCACCGCCTGGCCCTGGCTGAAGCCTTCATACAGCTGGATCAACTCATTGATCATGATGGGCATTGACCAGCCATCGGAGATGATGTGGTGCAGGGTCACCACCAGTACATGTTCATCGTCCGCCAGCGCGAGCAGCGTTACCCGCAGCAGCGGCCCTTGCTCAAGATCAAACGGTCGACGCACTTGCTCTTCAACCCAGCTCTCGACGCTCTGGCCGGCCGGCAAGTGTTCGATGTCCAGGGTAAATGGCTGAGCTGGGTGAATGATCTGAATCGACTGTTCGTTATCCTGGCCAAACGTCGTACGCAGGCTTTCATGTCGCTGTATCAGGTACTGAAAACTGAGTCGCAATGCTTCTTTGTGCAAAGAGCCGGTCAGTTTTAGCACCGTGGGAATGTTGTACGCAGGGCTGTCAGGGTTCAGTTGCCACAGAAACCACTGGCGTTGCTGAGCAAAAGACAGCGGGATGCAATCAAATAACGATTGCACCGGCGGCACCGGCAAATTGGCAGGCGAAATATTCTCGGCATACATTTTTTCCAGGTACAGCCTGCGCTTTGCCGTCGGCAGCGTAATGAAGCGCTTGGCAATATTCAGTGCGACTTCCGTGTTCATTGAACATCCTCCAGCTCTTCGGCAAACAGGTCCAGCCGTTTGAGTTTCGCTTCAAAATCACTCGTATCTTCTGGCACCAGTTGCCCGGCAAAAGCCTCCAGAACCGGATACTGGAACAGCACCGAAGGGTTAAGGGTTGTACCCAGGGATAAACGCACACGCGACAACACAGAAAGCGCTAGCAAAGAATGCCCACCCAGTTCGAAGAAGTTATCCGTCAAACCTACCCGTTCGACCTGCAAAACCTCAGCCCAAATGGATGCCATCTGCTGCTCAAGCTCTGTACGTGGCGCTACGTAGGTGTACTGGCTCACGCTGGCGGCAGGCTTGGGCAGCGCCCTACGGTCCAGCTTGCCATTGCCCGTCAGCGGTAATGCCTCAAGACACACGAAGTGCGCCGGCACCATGTAATCCGGCATCAGCGCCTTGAGGGTTTCTCGCAGGCTGTCGCGCAGCCCTGCTTGCTGATCTTCAGCAGCCTGCTTGGCCACCGGCACCAGATACGCCACCAGTTGCTTGCCCACCGGGCCGTCGATATCCAGCACCACCGCCTCACGCACGCCCGGATGTTCCTTGACTCGCGCCTCGATCTCGCCCAGCTCGATGCGGAAGCCGCGGATCTTCACTTGATGGTCGATACGCCCGGCGTACTCCACTGCACCACCGGCCTGGCTGCGGCCCAGGTCGCCACTGCGGTACAGGCGGCTACCGCCTTCGGCACTGGTGTCGAACGGGTTGGGGATAAACCGCTCGGCAGTCAGCGCCGCACGGTTGTGATAACCGCGTGCCAGACCCGCACGGCCGATATGCAGTTCGCCCTGCACACCCGGCACGGCCGGGTTGAGCTGGCCATCGAGCAGGTACCACGACAGGTCCGGGATCACTTCGCCGAGCGGGCTGACCGCCGCCTGTTGCAGGTCGGCCTTGCACAGCGGCCGGTAGGTCACGTGCACCGTGGTTTCGGTGATGCCGTACATGTTGATCAGTTGCGGCTGCTGATCGCCAAAGCGCTCGAACCATGGCGCCAGGCTGCCCACATCCAGGGCCTCGCCACCAAACACCACATAGCGCAGGGCCAGGTCAGCATCGCTGTCACAGGCCACCGGGATCAGTTGCTTGAACGCCGACGGGGTCTGGTTCAGCACCGTGACGCCTTCATTTTTCAGCAGGGCATGTAAATGCTCCGGCGAGCGCGCCACATCCTTGGCCACGATGACCGCCTTGCCGCCGTACAGCAGCGCGCCATACAGCTCCCACACCGAGAAGTCGAAGGCATAGGAGTGGAACACCATCCATACGTCCTGGGCATTGAACTGGAACCACGCTTCGGTCGCCTGGAACAAGCGCACGACGTTGTGGTGCGCCAGCAAGGTACCCTTGGGTTTGCCGGTCGAACCCGAGGTATAAATCACATACGCCAGATTATCCGGGTGAGTCAGGTTGACCGGGTTGGCCTCGCTGTAGACAAGCAGATCGGCGGCCACTTCATCCAGGCTCAAGACCTGAACAGACTCGGGCACCGGCAATTGCGCCTGAAGATGCGACTGGGTCAGTAACAAGCCAATGCCACTGTCCTGCATCAGGTAGCTCAGGCGCTCTTGCGGGTATTCAGGGTCCAGCGGCACATAGGCGCCGCCCGCTTTGAGAATCGCCAACAGCCCGACCACCATTTCCAAGCTGCGCTCCACCGCAAGACCCACCAGCACATCCGGGCCCACGCCCTGCTCACGCAGCTTGTGCGCCAGGCGGTTGGCCCGCTGGTTCAGTTCGGCATAGCTCAGCGCTTGATCATCAAAAGCCACGGCCGTCGCGTCCGGAGTTTTCGCCACCTGCTGCTCGATGAGCTGATGCAGGCACTGTGCGGCCGGATAACGGACTTCGCTGCTATTAAATTGTTGAACAAGCTGCGCAGCATCCTCGCTCGCCAGCAGCGGAACCTGACCTACCGCCCGCTGCGGCGACAGGGTCAACTCCAGCAGTAACCGCTCAAGTGCAAGCGCAAGTTGTTTAACAGTACTGTCTGAAAACTCGGCGCCGGCATAGTTGAAACCAAGTGTCAGCACTTCCCCCAGGTTAGCAGCAATAACCAATCCATAACTGGTTTGCCCCCGCTCATTCAGGTTGTTGAATACCAGCCCATGCGAAACTCCCTTCTCCAAGGCCTGTGAAACCGGATAGTTGTCGAACATCAACAAGGTATCGAACAACGCCTCACCACTTTTTCCAGCCCAACGTTGCACGTCATACAGCGGTGTATGTTCATACTCGCGCAACGCCAAGTTCTGCGACTGTAGAGTCTGCAACCATTGTGCGACGCTTTGTTCCGGCAGCGGGCGTGCAATAAGGGGCAGCGTATTGATAAACAGGCCCAGTTGCTGTTCGACGCCGTCCAGCTCGCCAGGCCGTCCGGAAACGGTGACACCGCACGCGACACTGTCTTGCCCGGTATAGCCCTGCAACAGCAAGATCCAGGCGGCCTGCACCAGGGTGTTGACGGTCACCCGCTGGCGCTGGGCGAAATCACTCAGCACGGCGGTCTGTTGCTGGCCCAGCACAAGCGGGTGATAGCCATACCCTGAGTCGGCTTGCAGTTGCGGCTGCCTGATCGACCGGACCAGCAGAGTGGGCTCTTCCAGCCCCGACAGTTGTGCCTTCCAAAAGGTCTCGCTAACCGCCGCATCCTGCTTGCCCAACCACTCGATGTAGTCCCGATACTGGCTGGCAACCGGCGCCAGCGTAGCGCCGGTGTAGCTCTGCAGGATCTCGCCCATCAATTGCGAATTACTCCAGCCATCAAGGAGGATGTGATGGGTGGTGTGGATCAGGTGATGGGTATTGTCGCCTGTGCGGATCAACGCCAAACGCAGCATCGAGTCACGGGCCAGGTCAAAGCCCTGGCGACGATCCTCAAGTGCCCACTCATCCAGCTTATGCCCTACATCGTCTTGAGTACGCCAATCCAGCACCGTACAAGGTGCATCGACCCGCTTACGGATCACCTGCAACGGTCCGTCCACGTCGACGAAGTTCGCCCGCAGCGCTTCATGCCGGCTGATCGCCCCCTGCCAGGCCGCCTTGAAGCGCTTGACATCCAGCCCTTGCACATCCACGCGTAGCTGGTTGATATAGTGCCCGGCCTCTTTGTCGAGCAGGCTGTGAAACAGCATGCCTTGCTGCATCGGAGAAAGCGGGTAGATATCCTCGATGTCCTCGGCTGGCACTGGCAGGCTGGCCAACTGCTCAGCACTGAGAACAACCAGAGGCGCACGTTTTTCCACCGCACGGACAGGCTGGGTAGCCGGCGGCCTGGCTTCGATCAGTTTGGCGACCTTGGCCAGTTGCCCGATGGTCTGCTGCTCGAATACCTGCTTGGGGGTGAGCTTGATGCCCTGGCGCTTGGCCCGGGCGATGATCTGCAGACTCAGAATCGAATCGCCACCCAGTTCAAAGAAGTTATCGGTAGTCCCGACCTGATCGCGCTTGAGCACCTGAGCCCAGACGTCAGCCAAGATGCACTCGATCTCACCTTGCGGCGCGACGTAGCTACCAGAAACAGCGCCAGGCTTGGGCAAGGCGCGCTTGTCCAGCTTGCCATTGGCGGTCAGCGGCAAACGCTCAAGCAGGATGATCTGCGCCGGCACCATATAGTCCGGCAAGCGCTGCTGTAGAAGCAGCTGCAGATCAGCCACGGTGAGTCCTGGCGTCACCAAGCAGTAAGCCACCAATTGCAGGCGAGAAGGATCGCCCTCCAGCGGCAACGGCAGAACCACGGCCTCGTTGACACCTGCAAGCCCCAACAGCAGCTGGCTGATCTCCCTAGGCTCAACCCGGTAGCCACGGATCTTTACCTGATCGTCGGAGCGACCGATGAACTCGATCAAACCGTCAGCCCGCATACGAGCGCGATCCCCTGTGCGATACAACCGCTGGCCATTCTCAGTCGGAATGAAGCGCTCGGCTGTCAGGGCGGCGCGGCCCTTGTAGCCTTGCGCCAAGCCATGCCCGCCCAGGTACAACTCACCGGCGACGTGCTGCGCAGAAGGGTTAAGCCAGGCGTCGAAAATCGCGGCGCAGCCATTGGCCAAGGGCAAACCAACCGGCACACTGCGATACCCTGGCAAACGTTGCCGGACCTCATGGGTCAGAACCCCCACCGTGGTTTCGGTCGGACCATAGTGATTGACGACCCGGCAGCCAGGACGCAATTGGCGAACCTTGTCGACCAGTTCCCACGAGCAGCTTTCGCCGCCCAGGACCAGCAGTTGCTCGGGCAGCACATCGGCCGGACTGGCCGCTTGCAGCAAACCATGCAAATGGCTGGGCACCAGTTTGAGCACCGCCACCTGATGCTCGGCCATGTACGCCGCAAAGCCATCAGGGTCGAACGCCAGGTCGTGGGGCAGCAGATGCAACAGGCGACCAGACGCCAAGGCGCCAAACAGCATGGTGTGCCCCAGATCCGCCGCCACCGTGGACACCATCGCCAGGCTGCCTTCAGCGGCCAGTTGCAGACGGTCCAGCACGGCCTGGACATAATTGCTCAGCGCGCCATGGCTGACCTGCACACCCTTGGGCTGTCCGGTAGAACCAGAGGTGTAGATCAGGTAAGCCGGCTGCTCAGGCGTCAACGACTGCTCCAAGGCATGAGCGCTGTAATCTGCCCATACCTGTGGGTTCCAAGGCAGGACCTGCACGCCCTGTACGTCGGCAAAACGGGTATCTTGAGCCTGATGGAGCAAGACGTGCGCACCACTGTCATGCAGCAACTGCTGCAAGCGCTCGGCCGGTTGTTGGCTGTCCAGGGGCAGATAGGCGCCACCGGCCTTCAGTACGGCCAGCATCGCTGTCACCCACTCGATACCACGCTCCTGACACAGCGCAACGACACTGCCGGTAGCGACGCCCAGCGTTCTTAGATAGCCCGCCAGCCGGTTGGAATCGCTCTCCAGTTGCGCATAGCTGACCCGCTTCGTGCCAGCACGCAACGCTTCACCCTGCCCCCCCAGGGCCAGGCCACGTTGCCAGAGCTCAAGGAAGTGGTTACAGGGGAACGACTGCTGGCTTGCCTCAAGAGCCCCGGTGCTGTTTTGCACATGATCGAGCAGTCGGGCGTCCGGCTCACGAACCAGCGCCTCCAGTGTGGCCCGCAAGGACGCAGCCATGCGTTCAATGGTCGGTTCATCGAACAGATCAGTGGCATAGGTAAAAGCGGCGTCAATGCCGGCTGGCGTATCGGTGAAGTCAAAAGCCAGGTCAAAATGCGCGTCAACCTCGCCCAATGGGAACGCATCGACTGTGATGCCGCCAAGTCGTGCAGCACCGTTATCGGCGCTCTGCACGTTCTGGTTGATCTTGAACTGAAACAGCGGGTTATAGCCCAGGTTACGCTCAGGCAGCAGCGCGTCGACAAGTTGCTCGAAAGGCAGATCCTGATGCGACTGCGCGCCGGTCACCACGTCGCGGACCTGATCAATCAGTTCAGCAAAGGTCGAGCGCTCGTTCACCTGGACCCGCAGAACCTGGGTATTGATGAAAAAGCCAATCAGCCCTTCCAGCTCCGTGCGGTTGCGACTGGCGTTCGGTGCACCGATGCGGATATCCGCCTGCCCGCTGTAGCGTGAAAGCACCACGGCCACGGCAGCCAATACCAGCATGAACAGGGTATTGCCATTCTTGCGCGCCAGCGCTCTCAATTCAGCCGCCAGGGCCTGAGGAATGTCCGCCGCGACCACGGCTGCGCGATAACTGGGGCTGGCAGGTCGGTCACGGTCCAGTGGCAGATCCAGCACAGGCTGCTCTTCGCCCAACTGCTGCTTCCAGTAATCAAGCTGGCGGGCGCCCTCGCCCGCCTCAAGCCAGGAACGCTGCCAGATCGCATAATCGGCATACTGGATGGGCAGCTCGGGCAACGTGGCCTCACTGCCTTCGACCAACGCAGTGTAGAGCTGGACGAACTCCGATACGACCAGTTCACTGGACCAGCCATCGGACACGATGTGATGCATGCACACCGTCAGCAGGTGCTCGGCTTCACCTAAGTGCACCAGCCTGGCACGCATGACCGGGCCATTGACCAGATCGAATGGCCGGGCAAGTTCATCATGCACGAACGCCTGTAGCGCTTGCTCGGTCGGGCGTTCACTGAAGGACTGAATGTCCAGAGTTACAGGCGATTGTGCCTGGATGTCCTGGTAGAACTCACCCTCCACACCAGTGAAACGGGTGCGCAACGATTCATGCCGCAGCACCAATAGCTCAAGCGCCCTGGTCATCGCCTGATCGTCGAGACGACCAGTCAGCCGCACGGCCATCGGCACGTTATAAAAAGAACTCTCAGGCTCCATCTGCCACATGAAAAACAGGCGCTGCTGGGCATAGGACAAAGGAATGCGTTCAACATCCTGATGCGTCGGCACAATGGGCAGCAGCCTGAAGCTCTGCCCCGACTCGATCATCTTGTCGAGAATCTGCTTGCGTTGCTCAACCGGCAGAGAGACGAAGCGTTTGGCGATACGTTCAGCGGTAGTCGGTTGCATCTCAAACCTCTGCCATTTCATTCATCATTTTTTCGATATCGCTCAGCCCATCGTCACTCAAAGAGAGGCCATGGTTTTCCAGCGCCAGAGAGAACTCGCTCAACATAGGGGTCTCGAAAATAAGGCGTAGAGGCAGGTCAATGCCCAGTTGCGCGTTGATTTGAGAAATCATTTGAGTAGCCATTAACGAGTGGCCACCCAGCTCGAAGAAGTTATCGCTCAGGCCGACCTGCTCGATCTTCAGCACCTGCGCCCAGATCGCCGCAACCTGCTGCTCAAGCTCTGTACGTGGCGCGACATAGACTTGCTGGCTAGCGCTCGCATCCGGCGTCGGCAATGCCCTGCGGTCCAGCTTGCCGTTACCCGTCAGCGGCAGGGACTCAAGAAACACGAAGTGCGCCGGCACCATGTAATCCGGCATCACTGCCTTGAGCCCCGCACGCAAACGGTCGCGCAGTTCAGCCTGCTGTTCTTCAGTCACCTGCTCGGCGTCCGGCACCAGATACGCCACCAGTTGCTTGCCCACCGGACCGTCGATATCCAGCACTACCGCCTCACGCACGCCCGGATGTTCCTTGACCCGCGCCTCGATTTCGCCCAGCTCGATCCGGAAGCCGCGGATCTTCACTTGATGGTCGATACGCCCGGCGTACTCCACTACACCACCGGCCTGGCTGCGGCCCAGGTCGCCACTGCGGTACAGGCGGCTGCCGCCTTCGGCGCTGGTGTCGAACGGGTTGGGGATAAACCTCTCGGCGGTCAGCGCCGCACGGTTGTGATAACCCCTCGCCAGGCCCGCACGGCCAATGTGCAACTCACCCTGCACACCAGGGATGGCCGGGTTGAGCTGGCCGTCGAGCAGGTACCACGACAGGTCCGGGATCACCTCACCGATCGGGCTGACCGCCGCCTGTTGCAGGTCGGCTTTGGACAGCGGCCGGTAGGTCACGTGCACCGTGGTTTCGGTGATGCCGTACATGTTGATCAGTTGCGGCTGCTGATCGCCAAAGCGCTCGAACCATGGCGCCAGGCTGCCCACATCCAGGGCCTCGCCACCAAACACCACATAGCGCAGGGCCAGGTCAGCATCGCTGTTACAGGCCACCGGGATCAGTTGCTTGAACGCCGATGGGGTCTGGTTCAGCACCGTGACGCCCTGGTTCTTCAGCAAGGCATGGAAACTTTCTGGTGAGCGTGCCACATCCTTGGGCACGATGACCGCCTTGCCGCCATACAGCAGCGCGCCATACAGCTCCCACACCGAGAAGTCGAAGGCGTAGGAGTGGAACACCGTCCACACGTCCTGGGCATTGAACTGGAACCACGCTTCGGTCGCCTGGAACAGGCGCACGACGTTGTGGTGCGCCAGCAAGGTGCCCTTGGGTTTGCCGGTCGAGCCCGAGGTATAAATCACATACGCCAGGTTATCCGGGTGAGTCAGGTTGACCGGATTGGCCTCGCTGTAGGCCACCAGGGCCTGTGCGACTTCATCCAGGTTCAGCACCTGAACTTGGGCCGACACCGGCAAATCTGTCACCAAGTGCGACTGGGTCAGCAACAAGCCAATGCCACTGTCCTGCATCAGGTAGCTCAGACGCTCTTGCGGGTATTCAGGGTCCAGCGGCACGTAGGCACCACCGGCCTTGAGAATCGCCAGCAGGCCCACCACCATCTCCAGGCTGCGTTCCACTGCCAGGCCTACCAGCACATCCGGGCCCACACCCTGCTCACGCAGCTTGTGCGCCAGACGGTTGGCCCGACGGTTCAGTTCGTCATAGCTCAGTGCTTGATCAAAGGCCACGGCCGTCGCGTCCGGAGTTTTCGACACCTGCTGCTCGATGAACTGATGAAGGCACTGCTGAGCCGGATAATGGGCTTTGCTGCTATTGCACTCATTGATAATCTGCTGAGAGTGCTCTGCACTCAGGAGCGGCAGATCACCCACCGGCGCCAGCGCATCGCGTACCAGTTCCTGTAGCAAATGAGCGAAGTGTGCAGCCACCTGCTCAATGCCCGGCTCACTGAAATGCGCTCGGTCAAAGCTGTAATCTATCGACAGGGTTTCCCCCAGCCCCACGGCCAGCGTCAGCGGATAGTTGGTCTGCTCGTGGTTCTCTATCCCACTGAACACCAGCCCACCCGGAACACCTTGTTGCAATGCATCAGAAACCGGGTAGTTCTCGAACACCAGAATGTTGTCGAAAAGCCCTTCACCGCCCTGCCCTGCCCACTGCTGGATCTCATACAACGGGGTGTGCTCATGTTCACGCAGGCCCAGGTTTTGCGCCTGGACCTGAGCCACCCAGTCACCCACCGACTGTTCAGATCGTGGTGCCGCAATGACCGGCAGCGTGTTGATAAACAGCCCCAGTTGCTGCTCCACCCCCTTGAGGTCCGCCGGGCGCCCAGAGACTGTTGCGCCGAATGTCACACAGCCAAGACCGGTGTAGCGTTGCAGCAATAGCAACCAGGCCGCCTGCACCAGCGTATTGACCGTCACCCGTTGCTTGCGGGCGAACTCATTCAAGGTTCGGGTGCACTGCGCATCAAGCACTTGATAATGACGAGCAAAGCCACTGCCAAGCTGCGCCTTATCCTGAGACAGGGCCTGGGCCAAGCGCGTAGGCTCCTCCAGCAGCTGTAGCTGTTGTTCCCAGAAGCCCTTGCTGACAGTCCTGTCCTGTGCGAGCAACCAATCGATGTAGTCACGATAGCGGCCAGGCTTGTGGCCAGGCACCTGCCCTGCGTAGCTTTGCAGCACCTCACCCAGCAACTGCGAGTTGCTCCAGCCGTCCATCAGGATGTGATGGCTGGTGTAGATCAGATGATGGCTGTTGTCGCCGGTGCGGATCACCGCCAGACGCAATAACGGATCGTGCAGAAGATCGAAGCCTTGCTCCCGATCATCCAATGCCCAGCGCTCCAGACGGTCGTCCAGTTGACCCTGCGTGCTCCAGTCCAGCACTGTAAACGGCAGTTTGACCCGCTTGCGAATCACCTGCAGAGGCTGCTCGAAGCCGGTGACAAAACTGGCGCGCAGGACTTCATGCCGGTCCACCGCCAGTTGCCATGCCTGGCGGAAACGCTCCACGTCCAGGCCCTGTATATCTACCCGGATCTGGTTGATGTACTCACCGCCACCCTGGTCATACAGGCTGTGGAACAGCATGCCCTGCTGCATCGCAGACAACGGATAGAGGTCTTGCACCTCGTCGGCCGCAACAGGCAGATCATCCAGTTGCGCCTGGTTCAAGCCCGCCAGCGGAACATCCGATGGCGTCAGAGCGCAGGTATCGGCACTGATGCAGTGCTCAACCAGTTGCTCAAGCTCTTGTGCATACTCATCGGCCAGACGCTCGATGGTCTCTTGGCGGAACATCTCGCGGCTGAAACTCCAACCCAGGCGGAGTTCACCGCCATAGACTTGGCCATTGATCGAAAGCCAGTTAGCCAGCGGTGCATCCAGGCTGTGCTCAGCCCCATAGTTTTCCTGGGCGGGTGACAACAGGGTGGGCGTCTGCTGTACGGCCTCTTTAGCCGCAAAGCTATTATCGAGCTGTCCCAGGTAGTTGAAGGTAATACGCGGCTGCGCCAGCCCGGCCAGCGTCTGTTGTGCAGCCCGACTTCCCAGATAACGCAGCGCACCGAAACCGATGCCTTTGTCGGGAACGGCCCGCAGTTGTTCTTTTACCCGTTTGATCGAGCCCGCCAGAGACGGCTCAGCACTCAACCTTACCGGGAACATACTGGTGAACCAGCCAACCGTACGGGTCAGGTCGATTTCGTCAAACAGCTCTTCACGACCATGGCCTTCCAACTGGACAAGGACGTCATGATCTGCGGTCCAGCGAGCAATGACCCTGGCCAAGGCCGTCAACAGCAGGTCATTGACCTGGGTCCGATATGCCAGAGGAGCCTGTTGCAGTAATTGCCGGGTCACCGTTTGATCAAGACGGGTATGAACGGTCGCGAGATGGCGCTTGCGCAGCGCACCTTGCGGGTTATCGCAGGGCAGCGCGGCAGTCACGCCTTGCAACTGGGCTTGCCAGTACCCCAACTCATCCTGCAAGGCCTCGCTGCTTGCGTAAGCCTGCAGGCGGTCGGCCCATGCCTGGGTGGAGCTGGTCTTGGCCGGCAGGCTGACCGGCTGGTTCGATGCCAATTGTGCGTAGATAGCCTGCAGGTCTTCCAGCAGGATACGCCACGAGACGCCATCGACTGCCAAGTGATGGATGGCGAGCAGCAGCCGCTGTCTGCCATCGGCAAGACTGGCCAGGACCGCTCGAAGCAAAGGCCCCTGCTGAAGGTTCAGGCTAGTCTGGGCCTCAGTGCACAAGGCTTGCAGTTCGGCGTCATTTTGCACACTGGACTGCCACAAAACATCCTGCGCGGCCAACTCACGATAATGGGCCGTCCAGCTCTGGTCAGCCTGTTGGATGAAGCTCAGGCGCAAGGCATCGTGGTGGCTGATCAGCGCCTGCAATGCTTGCTCCAGGATCGCCGCCTGCAAAGTACTGTTCGGCGTTAGTAACACCGCCTGGTTCCAGTGATGCCGCTCCGGTATCGGCGTATCGAAGAACCATTGCTGAATCGGTAACAACAATGCCTGGCCGGTCACTGGCCCCTGATCGATCTGCAAGGTCGTCGATTCATCATCCCTTGCAACCGAGGCCAACCCCTGCACGGTCTGGTGCTGAAACAGCGCCTTGGGCGTGAAGTAAATACCGACCTGCCGAGCCCGGCTGACGACCTGGATCGAGATGATTGAATCACCGCCCAGCTCAAAGAAGTTGTCCGTCAGACCGACACGCTCCAGCTTGAGCACCTCAGCCCAGATCGCCGCAATCTGCTGTTCCAGCACCGTTTGCGGTGCCACATACACTTGTTGCTGCTGGCTGCTCTGCGGTTTGGGCAAGGCCTTGCGGTCCAGCTTGCCGTTAGGGCTCAGCGGTAATTGCGCCAGGAACAGCAGGTGCGCTGGCACCATATAGTCCGGTAGCGTGGTCTTCAGATGCTCACGCAAACGGGCACGCAGCGCGTTCTGCGCTTCGCCTTCAACCGTCGGTTCTACACTCACCAGATATGCGGCCAGTTGCTTGCCACTTGG
>NZ_JANJFL010000047.1:0-16820 GCF_024584215.1 Pseudomonas sp. LJDD11 | reverse complement strand
GACTACGACTTCGAACGGCCCAGCGCCCGCATGGAAGTGCGCTCGGCCATGCCGCGCCCGCACAGCGCCGGTGATTACCCGCTGTACGATTATCCCGGCGCCTATGTGCAGAACCAAGACGGCGAGCACTATGCGCGCACTCGTCTGGAAGCCCTGCAAAGCCTGCATGAACGGGTCGAGCTGAGCGGCAATGCCCGCGGCCCCGGTGCCGGGAACCTGTTCAGCCTGACCGGCTTTGGCCGCCAGGATCAGAACCGTGAATACCTGGTGGTCGCCGGGCGTTATTACATCGCCCAGGAAAGCCTGGAGAGCGGCAACGGTGGTGGCTTGCAGTTCGAGGTGGGGCTGACCTGCATTGACGCCCAACAAAGCTTCAAGCCCTTGGCTACAACCATCAAGCCACTGGTCCAGGGGCCGCAGACCGCCAGGGTGGTCGGGCCGGCAGGCGAGGAAATCTGGACCGATCAATACGGCCGGGTGAAGGTGCATTTCTACTGGGACCGGCACGATCAGTCCAACGAGAACAGCTCGTGCTGGATTCGGGTGTCGCAGTCCTGGGCGGGCAAGAACTGGGGCTCGATGCAGATTCCGCGCATCGGCCAGGAAGTGATTGTCAGTTTTCTGGAAGGTGACCCGGACCGGCCGATCATCACCGGTCGGGTGTACAACGCCGAACAGACGGTGCCCTACGACCTGCCCGCCAACGCCACCCAAAGCGGCATCAAAAGCCGCTCCAGCAAGGGCGGCACGCCGGCCAACTTCAATGAAATCCGCATGGAGGACAAGAAGGGTCAGGAGCAGTTGTTCATCCATGCCGAGCGCAATCAGGATATTGAGGTCGAGAACGACGAAAGCCACTGGGTGGGCGCCAACCGCACCAAGACCGTGGACAAGAACGAGACCGTGACCATCGGTATTGATCGCCTGCGCGCGGTCAAAAACGACGACATTCTGCTGGTCGGCTCGACCAAGACCGACAGCATCAGCCGCAGCTACCTGATCGAGGTTGGTGAAAACCTGCGCCTGGTGTGCGGCAAAAGCGTGCTGGAACTCAATGCCAGCGGCCAGATCAACCTGACCGGGGTGAACATCAACTTCTACGCCAGCGACACCGCGCTGTTCAACACAGGAAAAATCCTGCACCTGAACAACGGCAGCGGCTCGGGCACCGAGGCCGACGGCCAGGGCGTCAAGGGTCAGATCGACGCCGCAGTCGAGCAGATGTTTCCCAAGCCTGAAGGCAGTCAGTAACCAGAACAGGAATCCGGCTTCATGACCTATCGCATCAATGAATTGAGCTTCGCCCTGCCTGATCAGCAACTGCAGGACGCGACCATCAATATCCTCAAGTTCGGCGAACTGGGCACTTCGCTGATCGTCAGCCGCAGCCTGCTGGCCGAGGGCGAGACCCTGCACAGCAACTTCGCCACCCAGCTGGAGCGCCTCGGCCAGCAGGTTCAGGAACTGCGCCACGACCCGGTGCAAACCGTGCAGGTCGGCCAGCAGCAGGAAGTCGAAGCCATCGAGCTGCGCAGCGAGTTCAGCAAGGGCAACGAGCGGGTCTATCAGTTTCAACTGGCGGTGGTACTGCCCGGCACCCGGCGCATGCTCGCCCTGAGCTACGTCAAGGCACAGCCGCTGGGCGCGGCCGAAGTAGCGCAGTGGACGGGTATCAAGCAGTCGCTTGATTTCGCTGCCCTCGGCTGATCGGCCCCGGACCGTACAGGGATGATTGATCATGTCTGACGCCGCCATCTGGGCCGCCCGGCTGGGCGACGGTCTGGAACACAGCTCGATGATGGCCGACATCGTCGGCGGCGTGCTCGAAGTGGCCGCCCACGTGGCGATTGGTGCATTGGCCACCGCCGCAGTGGTTGCCGCTACCGGGATTACCGTCGCCACCGGCGGTATCGGGGCCTGTGTGCTCGGCGCAGTGGTCGGGCTGGTAGTCGGCGTGGTGATGGCCAAGACCGGAGCGGACACGGGGCTGTCGCGATTATGCGAAAGCATCGGCAACGGGCTGTTCCCGCCCAGTATCCAGGCGACCATCGCCACGGGCTCGCACAACACCAAAACCAATAACCTGCCTGCCGCCCGCGCTGCCGGCTGGATTCCGCCTGGCGTGCAGATTGCCGAGCAGCAAGGCGAGCCGCCCGAGACCCGTTATTGGGACATGGCCAAGAGCATCTTTTCCCAGATGTGGCGGCCCACGGTGGCCAGCCCCGCCCCCGGTGCTGAACCGCTGCCCGAAGACAAAGTGCTGTGCAGCAAGCACCCGCCGATGCCCGAACAGTATCTGGCCGAGGGCTCGGACAAGGTCACCATCAACAGCCAGCCAGCAGTACGCAGTGGTGACCGCAGTACCTGTGAAGCCGTGGTGGTGTCGGCCGGCCCCATCTCGCCTAATGTGCGCATTGGCGGCAAGAAGCTGACGGTACGCGAGATCCGCAGCGGCAAGACGCCGGGCATCGGCCTGGCGGTCACGGTGCTGATGATGCTCAAGGGCAGCAAGGGCAAGTTTCTCAGCAACCTGCCGTGCATGGCGCTGGGCATGGCCAACAGCTACGTGATGAGCACCGCGACCAACGCCATCGTCAACGCCACCAGCGCCTCGCCCAACCCGGTGCATGCCGCCACCGGCGCCAAGGTTCTGGCTGGCGATGACGAGCTGGACTTTGCCCTGCCCGGTCTATTGCCGATCGACTGGCAACGCTTCTACAACAGCCATGACCTGCGCCGTGACGGCCTGTTTGGCGCGGGCTGGAGCGTAGCCTATGAAATCGGTGTCGAGATTGCGCCTCACCCCCAGGGCGGCGAACGGCTGGTGTACACCGACGAACAGGGCCGGCGCATCGACATGGGCGTCATCCCCTTGGGGGGCGCAGTGTTCAGCGCAGGCGAAGGGCTGAGCGTGAAGCGTCACGCTCGCGGTCAGCTGTTGATCGAAAGCGACGACGGCCTGTACCGGCTGTTCGAGCCATCACCGCTGGACAGCAACCGGCTACGCCTGACCCTGCTCAGCGACCGCAACGACAACCGCATCGTCATCGACTACGACGAACAAGGCCGCTTGAGCGGCCTGCGCGACAGCCTCGATCAGGTGCGCGTGGCACTGCATTACTCAGCGCAATGGCCACGACGCCTCAGCCATATCGAACGGGTATTCGCGGATGAACAGCGCGAGGTACTGGCCAGCTACACCCTCGACGCCCAAGGCCAACTGGCCGAGGTGCGCGACGCCAGCGGCCAGCTGCAGCGGCGCTTCAGCTATGACGACGGGCTGCGCATGGTCGAGCATCAATTGCCCACCGGGCTGCGCTGTTTCTATGAATGGGCACTGATCGAGGAGCGCGAATGGCGGGTGGTGCGGCACTGGACCGACGAGGGTGACGAATACGCCTTCGAGTACGATCTGGCGGCGGGCACCACCACCATTCGTGACGGCCTGAACCGGCTCAGTAGCCGGCGCTGGAACCCGCAGCATCAGATCATCGCGGCTACCGACAACCTCGGCCACACCTGGCAGTTCGAATGGAACGATGAACGTCAGTGGCTGGGCGCGACCGACCCCGATGGCGGCCAATGGCGCCTGAGCTATGACGAAACCGGTAACCTGACCGAGACCTGTGACCCACTGGGCCAGACCGAATCGACCCTGTGGCTGGAGCACTGGTCACTGCCGCTAAGTGAAACCGACAAGGCTGGCGGCCACTGGCAGTATCGCTACGATCAGCGTGGCAACTGCACCCGTGAAACCGATCCGCTGGGGCACAGCACCGGCTACCGCTACGACGATCAGGGCCAGGTGCTGGAGATCACCGACGCGGCCGGGCGCAGCAAGTACCTGCGCTGGAGCGAGACCGGCCAGTTGCTGACCTACACCGACTGTTCCGGCTACGCCACCCACTACGCTTACGACCGCCGTGGCTACCTGCTGAGCATCACCGATGCCCTTGGCGAACAGACCACGTTCGAACACGATGCCCAGGGCCGTCTGCTGCGCAGCGAGCTGCCGGACGGCCGGACCGAGCAGTTCCAGCGTGACAGCAGCGGCCAGTTGACCGGCTACATCGACCCGACCGGGCACACCACCCGTTATGGCTACAACCGTCGCGGCCAGGTGCGCCAGCGCGTCGACCCGCTGGGCCATCGCGTGCAGTTCGATTACGACGCGTATGGCCGTCTGCAAACCCTGAGTAACGAAAACGACGAGCGCTACCGCTTTGCCTGGGATGCCGCTGACCGACTGATCGAGCAGCAAGACCTCGACGGCAGCGCCCAACGCTATGCCTACGACAACCGCGACAACCTGATCGGCCTCACCCACCTGCCAGCACCGCACGGCAGCGGCTTGAGCCTGGTGCCCGAACAACCGCTGCCGCCGCTGGTGCAAACCTTCGAGCGCGACGCGCTGGGCCGGCTGGTGGCCAAGATCACCGCCGATGGCATGACAGCCTACCGCTATACGCCGCTGGACCTGCTGACCGAGGTGAGTTCGACAAGCCGTGACGGGCACACGCAAACGCTGGGCTTTGCCTACGACGCACTCGGGCAATTGCGCGAACAGCACAGCAGTGCCGGCACTCTCCAACATGAATACGACGAACTGGGCAAGCTGATCCGGACCAGCCTGCCGGATGGCCGCTGGCTCAACCAGCTGTATTACGGCAGCGGCCATCTGCACCAGATCAACCTCGACGGCCAGGTGATCAGCGACTTCGAACGCGACCGCCTGCACCGCGAAATCCTGCGCACCCAAGGCCGAATCACCACCCGCAGCCAGTACGACCGCGCCGGCCGCCTGCGTGCCCGCTTGCGCCGCCCGACCGGGCAGCCGCCGCAGTTACCGGCCCAGACGCAACAGCAATACGACTTCGACCCGGCCGACAACCTGGTCGGCCGCCTGCAACGCGAACGCCACCCCCCGCAAGAGCAGCAGGACCTGCTGCAATACGACGCCAGCGGGCGCATCGTCGCCAGCCAGGACAACCTGACCGGGCACAGCGAAACCTTCACCTGGGACGCTGCTGCCAACCTGCTCGACCGCCCGCTCAGCGGCGCGGGTTATGTGCGCAACAATCAGGTACTGACCTACCAGGACAAACGCTACCGCTACGATGCCTTCGGCCGTACCGTGGAAAAGCGCAGCGTCCGCCACGGCGTGCAGTGCTTCGCCTACGACGCCGAACACCGGCTGATCGAAGTCCGCAATGACAACGGCCATGTGCTGCGCATGCACTACGACCCGCTGGGCCGGCGCATCGCCAAAACCGAACACGACCGCCACGGCCATCTGCTGGGCGAGACGGGCTTCATCTGGGACGGTCTGCGCCTGTTACAAGAACAGAAGAACAGCCTGGCCAGCCTGTATGTGTACCTGGAAGACAGCTACGAGCCTTTGGCGCGAATTGACGGCAGCGGCAACCAGCAGCGCATCCGCTACTACCACAACGACCTCAACGGCCTGCCCGAACAACTCACCGACCACGACGGCCAGGCCGTCTGGCAGGCGCAGTACCAGGTGTGGGGCAACACCCTGCGCGAAGTGCGTGAGCCCTACTATGTGGAGGAGCAGAACCTCAGATTTCAGGGCCAGTACCTGGACCGCGAAAGCGGCCTGCACTACAACACCTTCAGGTTCTATGATCCGGATATCGGAAGGTTCACCACGCCAGACCCCATTGGGTTGGCGGGTGGGTTCAATCTGTATCAGTACGCACCGAATCCAATTGGCTGGGTGGATCCGTGGGGGTGGGCTTGCGCCAGCTTCAAACGCTGGAAACGAGGAGACGCAATCGACAAGCCACTGCCCAGTGGTAAAGCACCTGCCTGGGACGTCGTCAGATCCCGTTATTGGAAAAACCGCCACGAAGCGACCAAAAATACGACAGAGTTCAGCCCGGCCAATCTGGCCCGAATGAAACGAGGCTCTGCGCCATTGGACAAGAACGGAAATCCGATGGAGCTACACCATCACAATCCGCAACGGTTTGGGGGGAGAGAAGTCAATAATCCCCGCAATTTACGTGAGGTAACGCGTGAACAACATGCCGCGCTTGATGAGTTCAGACATTTAGGAAGCAAGCCATGACACCGTTGGAAATCATAAAAGCGTTTGTAGAGTCTTTGATGACACCTGATGAGTTCGAAAACCAGTTGCGAGATAACCCGGCGCTATCTGCCGTTTTACAGGAGGGTTTCTCTCTCCCGAACTACGTCGAAGAGCCTGACCTGTACACGTTTGCGATTGGGCAGGATTATTCAAATGTCGAATCGATATTCAATACTCAAGTCTTACTATCAAGCTTCTTGCAAAGCCGGGCAGTCGAGCATGAGCGAAGCACGAGATATGAGGACCTGTTCAATCTGCTCCTTAAAGTCCAACCCAAGTGGTTGAGCCTGTCATCGGGCTACCTCTCCAGCCTGCTAGAAATGGCTCCGTCACAGAAACCCAAAGAGTTGCAGGCCTGGCTAAAGGACAAGATCAAGGACGAATTCCGCTACCTGAAAACATCACCGAAGTGGTTACAGGCTCCGGCGTGGCCAATCGAGAATGGAAAGCCCTTGGTCTTTGTGGGGCAACTGGATGTCAGCGACTTGAGTCACGATACTTCTCAGGCCTACGTTTTTTTCAACGCAGCCGCCAATACCTTCCATACATTCAAACAGTCCTGCTGATGCCAGCATCGACAAACAGTCCGCCCGCCAAGAGGCGCGTTGATACCTAATAGAGCACTTCGCCACCTGTCAGTTCTGTCAGTAGATATTCGCGGCGCACTTTGCACAATGTAGGGTTCCGTAGCACCGGTCGGCCATGACAATCAATCGCGCCCCGGTGTGGCCTTACCTGTGGAGGTGCGACCGTGGATGCATTGAACGTCATCAATATCGGGACCGACAAGGTCAATGCGCTGCTCAATCTGGTGTTGCAATACGGCGCCACCATCGCCTTGAAGCTGCTGATCGCTACGCTGTTGTGGGTTGGCGGGCGCTGGTCGATCGGGATGCTGGTCAGGATGCTGCAACGCTCGCTGACCCGGCAGAAGTTCGACCCGACAGTGCTGCGCTATCTTGTCTCGTTCGTGACCGTGACCCTGAATATCATCCTGGTAGTGGCCATTCTTGGCTACTTCGGTATCGAGACCACCAGTTTTGCGGCACTGCTGGCAGCGGTGGGGCTGGCGATCGGGATGGCGTGGTCGGGGTTGCTGGCCAATCTGGCGGCCGGCGGGTTCATCATCGTGTTACGACCATTCAAGGTCGGCGATGTGATTGCCATCGCCGATGTCAGTGGCCGGGTTGAGGAAATCGGCCTGTTCGTCACCGAGATTGATACCGCTGACAACGTGCGGGTGCTGGTGAGCAACAACAAGATCCTGTCGAGCAACATCATCAATTACTCGACCAACGATTATCGGCGCGTCGAGCTGACCGCCACCTTGCCGGCAGACGTGGATGCTCAGCAGACCATGGCCCGGCTGAGCGATCAGTTGCAGGCCATTCCCCACGTAATGGCCAAGCCGCCGGCCGAAGTGCGTCTGTCAGCCGCCAGCGCCGACAACATCACCCTGACGCTGCGCTCGTTCTGCCATAACGATCATTACTGGCCGGTGTATTACCAGGCCATGGAGGTGTTGCGCGGGTTGTTGCAGGAGAAAGCGCCAGAGCATAAGAGCCCTGGCGCGGTGTGACGGCTTACTGGGTAATGCCGATCAGTGAAGGCCCACGCAGTCCGGTGGGAGGCAGCTCTGCTGGCGAATACAGGCGTACATCGACAGCAGATGTGCCGGTTTTACTGGCCTCTTCGCGAGCAAGCTCGCTCCCACAAACGAACAATACTGGCATTAAGCTTACTGGGCGCCCAGCGCGCCGGAGTTGGCCATGATGAAGGCCACGAATTGCTCCGGGGTCATCTTCTGGCCATTGAAGTCGACGCTGTTGTTGGCGTATTGCAGGCTGGTGACGATGTTTTCGCCCTCGACCTTAGCCAGTTGCATACCCTGAGCCATGACCGCCGCCATGTCGCTGACCGCGTTGGCCTGGTCGGCCACTTCTTTCGGGTCGGTGACGCCCTGCAGGTTGGCTTGCAGGCCAACGATGTCGCGGATCATCGGCTTGGACAGCACCACACGGGCGGTGACCTGGCCGAGGCTCTTGCTGAGCAGTTCGTCCTGCGGCTGATCGAATGCACCCGGGTCGGTCAGGTCGACGCTCAGGTGCGCATGGCTTTCACCGTTGGCAGTCTTGAGCGAGAACTTCTCCAGTTCGATGTGTGGCTTGCCGGCCAGCAGCTTGCGCATTTCGGCGTCCAGCAGTGCCTGGTCGGCAGGGCTGAGGTTCAGCTCCAGCGGCTGTTCGGCGGCGGCGGCAGCCTGTTGCTGAGGCACGACCTTTTCCTGGAACAGCTGATACAGCGAGCGGGTGGAAGCCACGTCGAAATTACTGAACCGCAGCCCCAGATGCGCGGCACCAATGTCCTTGCCGCTGTAGGAAATCTTTGCCACATCGTAGTTGATCTGGGCAGCGAGCTTGTCGCCCTCTTCCTGCATCAGGTTGGTGTTGGTGAAGTTATCCAGTTGCACTGCAGGCCGGCCAACCGGCTGGAACACCAACTGGTCGACCTTGACGTTGCTGTGGCCCAGGTAGAAGCCTGCCTTGCCCTTGGTGCCGCCGGTATCGAAACTCATGCCTTTGACCTGCATGGCGACCGGACCGTCCGGCGACTGCACATTGAGTTGCAGGCTGTCCATGGTGCCGGTCATCTTGAGCTTGTCGGCGTCGGCCGAAGCGTCGGTCAGCAGGGTCAGGCCGGAGAAACTGAATTCGCCGTCGGTGTCCTTGTATTGCAGCGGGGCGAAGGTCACGGTGCCGTTGACCGAGCGGTCATAGCCGATGCTGGCATCGGTATGAAATGGCGTCTTGCCCTGGCTCATGGCGAACCACTTTTCTACATCGGGGGTCTTTTCCAGTTCGGCCTTGCTCACCGCCATGACCGGCAGCAGTTTCAGGGACGCCAGGCGCGACAGCGGCAACGGACCGTGCTGGATATGATCGACGAATTTGAATTCCAGGGTCTGGGTCTGGCCATTCTCGTCCAGCGCCTGGACGGTCGAACGATAACGCGCGGTGCTGCTGAACAGGCCGCTGTCCAGTGACTCAAGCTGGAGATCGACCTTGTACTGGCTGCCGGCAAAAGCCTTGGTCAGTTCCTGATTGCCCTTGGCCAGGGTCTCGTTGAGCACGCCCGGCAGTTGCTGACCGGTGTACCAGGCGCCGCCGATGGCCAGTGCGCCGACAGCCACGATCACGCCTGCTGCAATACCTGATTTATTCATATCGACCTGAAGATGTCCGTTCTGATGGTTGGAAAAGGCCTTCCCTGTCCGCTATCGGATGCAGAGCCAGGCCGGGCAATGCCCTGCCGAAAAACCGGAGAAGATTAACATCGGCAGCGCCCACAGGCCCGAGAACATGGCCTGAATGCGCGGTTCGACACATTAGCGGGTGTTTCGTTGCAATTGGCCCAGGGTAGCCAGTGCCGCAATGGACGCGTTAGTCTGGTTGCGGACTGACAAGAGGCCGATCACATGAGTGCACAGCAGGGCGAGCGCGGGCCGATCAAGGCCGTGATTTTCGATATGGATGGTCTGTTACTGGACACCGAAGGGATCTACACCGAAGTCACCGAGCTGATTGCCGGACGCTATGGCAAGCATTTCGACTGGAGCATCAAGCAGAACACTATCGGTCGCGGGGCCCGCGACTTTTCCGGCTACATCATCGACACCCTGGAGCTGCCGATCTCGGTGGACGAGTTCCTGGAGATCCGCCAGCCGCTGCTCGATGAGCGCTTCCCGCAGTGCCCGGCAATGCCCGGTGCCGAGGCGCTGGTCCGGCATCTGGCAGCGCACCGTATTCCCATCGCGGTAGGCACCAGCTCATCGGTGCGCTATTACCACGCCAAGATCACCCGGCACCAAGCCTGGTTCGAACTGTTCGATACCGTGGTGACAGCTGACGACCCTGAGGTGACAGACGCCAAACCCGCCCCGGACATTTTTCTGCGTGCCGCCGAGCGCCTGGGCGTAGCGCCGGGCGATTGCCTGGTGTTCGAGGACTCACCCTTTGGCGTGACCGCAGCCAAGGCCGCCGGCATGCTCGCCGTGGCCATCCCGGACCCGAACATGCCGACTGATCGCTATCACCACGCCGACCTGGTGCTCGGCTCGCTGAGTGAGGCGCCGCTGGCGCAATGGGGCTTGCCTGCGCTGCCAACCTGATCCCCTTCAGTCATATGGAAAATTGTTGAGCATGAGCTACCGCACACTGGGCCAATCGGGCCTTAAAGTTTCCACCCTGACCCTGGGCAGCATGATGTTCGGCGAACAAACCGGCACCGAGGAGTCACTGCGCATCATTGATAAAGCCTGGGACCAGGGGGTGAATTTCATCGACACCGCCGACGTATACAACGGCGGACGTTCGGAAGAAATCGTCGGCGAAGCCATCGCCGCGCGGCGCAGCGAATGGGTGCTGGCAACCAAGGTCGCGGTGGGGCCGAGCGACGGCGTGCCCAATCGGGCCGGCCTTAACCGCAAGCATATCTTCAACGCCATCGACAACAGCCTGCGCCGCCTCGACACCGATTACATCGATATCTATTACCTGCACAAGGAAGACCACGACACGCCGCTGGAGGTGACGGTATCGGCGATTGGCGATCTGATTCGTCAGGGCAAGATCCGTTACTGGGGGGTGTCGAACTTTCGCGGCTGGCGGATCGCCGAGATCGCCAATGTCGCTCAGCGTCTGGGGGTGGACAAACCGGTCATCAGCCAGCCGTTGTACAACATCGTCAACCGTCAGGCCGAACTGGAACAGATTCCTGCCGCAGCGTTTCATGGCCTGGGCGTGGTGCCTTACAGCCCGCTGGCGCGTGGCGTGCTCAGTGGCAAATATGCCGTGGATGCAGCCCCGGCCAGTGACAGCCGGGCCGGGCGCCAGGACAAGCGTCTGCTGGAAACCGAATGGCGCGCCGAATCGCTGCAGATCGCCCGGCGCATTCAGGACTACACCCGCGAGAAGGGCGTGGGCATCGTCGAGTTTGCGATTGCCTGGGTACTGAACAACCAGGCGGTGTCCTCGGCCATTGTCGGGCCGCGTACCGAGCAACAATGGGACAGCTACCTCAAGGCACTTGAGGTGCGCATCAGCGCCGAAGACGAAGCGTTCGTCGACTCGCTGGTTACCCCTGGCCATGCCTCGACGCCGGGTTTCAATGATGTGCAGCACTTCGTATCAGGGCGTCCACTGCGCTGACGACCGTGGCCGTGCGGGCTCGCTCCCGCACGATGCCACACTTCATAACGCCTGTGTCGGTAGATACTCATATCCATCAGACCGACGAGCGACATTAAAATATCTGCCAGAGATATTGATGAACGCGCCTTGAATGAGAAGAATGCGTCTCGTTTTTTACGCCTGTATGCGAATCAACGTACTTGAGACGGCTCAGGCCGTTGTTTTCCATGGCCACTGGAAGAATTTTGACTAGTCTGTTGGCAGGCTGTGCATTTATTGGATCCCATTAGGCCAGGTTGATAAAGAAATATGGCGATGCGCAAGATCGATAGAGAAGCCTTTTTATACGAAGTGCTGGGCAACGAGCAGCTGCCGGCGCACCTTGCCCGAACCGTGATCGAAGAAAAACTACGCAGCGCCATCCTCGACGGCCGCCTGCCCAGCGGCACGGCATTGCGCCAGCAGGAGCTGGCGACCCTGTTCGGCGTCAGCCGCATGCCGGTACGCGAAGCCCTGCGCCAGCTTGAGGCTCAGTCGCTGGTACGTGTCCAATTGCATAAAGGCGCCGTAGTAGCTCCCTTGATCACGGAAGACGCCGTAGACGCCTACGCGCTGCGCATCCTGTTCGAGTCCGAGGCGCTGCGCCTGTCGATCCCGCTGCTTGATGCCGAGGACTACGCTCTGGCGCGCCAATGCATCGAAGAGCTGGAAATAGAAACCGACTACAGCCGTATCGGTACGCTCAACCGCATGTTCCATATGGCGCTGTACGCCAAGACGCCCAACAAGCGTTTGATGCGTCTGGTCGAGGCCGGGTTGAACGAAGAAGAGCGCTTCCTGCGGTTTAATCTTTCCGCCATGGGCCTGGGCAAACTTGTTCAGGACGACCATTGGGAACTGCTGCGCCTTGCCGAAGCCCGGGAGATCGACGCCACTGTCGAGGCCCTGCATAACCACCTCAATCGTGCGGTCAACGCCATTACCCGTTATCTGGCGAGCAAGGCAGCTGAAACCCGGCCCAGACGCCAACGTAAGCAAGGCACCGTCGACGCTTGAGCCCCCGGAGCATTCCGACGGGCGCCTTGCGCGCTGCAATAGTTGCAAATTGTTGTCGGCCTCAACACAATGCGACTTATTATCATTTACACATCGAGATGGCGTGTCACGATGTCTGCCCATCATTTGGCCCTGCATAACCTCTACAGCAATCATCACAGCTGGCTCAACGCTTGGCTGCGCAGCAAGCTGGGCAACGCTGCAGATGCCGCCGACCTGGCCCAGGACACCTTTGTGCGCCTGTGCAACCGGCATGAGCCTCTGGAGCTGAAAACCCCACGCGCGTTTCTGCGCACCGTGGCACGCGGGCTGGTGATTGATCACTGGCGTCGTGAAGAATTGCATCGGGCCTGGCTGCACACTATCGCCCATTTGCCGCCTGGCGAAGCACCGTCCCCGGAAACCCGTGAATTGATCCTCGAACTGCTCGATGCCGTGGCACGCATGCTCGATGGCATGAAGCCCAACGTGCGTCAGGCCTTTCTGCTGGCTCAATGCGAAGGGCTGACCCACAAGCAGATCGCCGAACGCCTGGGCGTTTCGGTACGTTCTGTGGAGCGCTACGTCGCCGACGCGCTGTATCACTGCTACCTGTTGCGGTACGAGACGTGAGCACCCTGCACTCCCCTTCAGCGCAGGTCGTGCGCCAGGCCATCGACTGGTCACTGCGCCTGAGACAGCCCGAAGTCGATCCACACCTGTATGAACAGTGCACCCAGTGGCGCAGCGCACATGCCGATCATGAGCAGGCCTGGCAGCGGGTCCAGACATTGAGCAGTGACCTGAACAGCACCTTCGACGCGCTGCCTGGTGCAGGCCAGACCTTCGAGACACTGGAAAACAGCGCACGCCAGTTGAGCCGCAGACGGACCCTGAAGCTGTTGTCGGGCACTGTGCTGCTCGGTAGCGCGGGAAGCTGGCTGGCCAGGGATTACCCGGCGTGGAATGCCGACTTCAGTACCGGAATCGGCCAGTGCCAGAGTTATCGACTGGCCGACGGCAGTCAGTTGCAGCTCAATACTGACAGCGTCGCCAGCCTGGCCGGGCCTGGTCAGCTGCAGCTGGAACGTGGCGAACTATTGCTGGACTGCACCACCCCGGTCAGCGTCGCGGGCCGCCATGGACACTTCGAAGCCCAGGCCGGGCGTTTTGTGATCCGCCAGGAAGCGTCACGTAGCCGGGTCAGTGTGCTGCAAGGCAAACTGAGTATTCACGGTGTCGGCGGCCCCGTCACTCAGGTAGCGGCCGGGCAACACTATTGGGTCGACACCAAGGGCGTGCAGCGCCTGGCCGAACTGGACATGGAGGCTGGCGCCTGGGCGCAAGGGCTGATCGTCACCCGCAATATGCGGCTGGCGGATTTTCTGGCGGAGCTCGGCCGCTATCGCCGTGGTTATCTGGGTTGCACTGACGACATCGCCGGCTTGCGTCTGTCGGGTGTGTACCGCCTTGCCGATACCGACCAGTTGCTGGCCATGCTGCCCAAGACCCTGCCGGTCCAACTCAACTACCGCACACGCTGGTGGATCACCCTGCAGCGTCAGGTGTGAAATTTTCTGGCGGGTTTGTGCCGCTGCTTCGGCATAGCAGTCAGTAACCCTCATTGTCTTACTGACCCGAATGGAACGGCCCATGAACCAGCCTCACTCTGCCTCGCTATCCGCTGCCAGACCAATCATCCGCTCAGCCCTGGGGCTGGCCGTACGCACAGCCATCATCTGTTCTTCGCTAGGAGCCGTCACTTGGTCATTCCAGGCACAAGCGCAAGAGAGCGTGACCCAGGCGCTACGCAACTACTCAATTGCGCCAGCGCCGCTGGGCGAAGCCTTGAATCAATTCGCCCGCCAGGCCGGCATCAGCCTGGCCACCACCCCAGAGCAAACTGCCGGCCTGCGCTCCCGGAGTCTGCAAGGCCGTTACGCCACTGACCAGGCTCTGCAGCTGCTGTTACAGGGCACCGGCCTGCAGGCCAGCTCGGCCGATGGCAGCAACTACATCCTGAGCAGCAGCGTCGAGCAGACCTTGTCGCTGCCCTCGACGGACATTCGCGGTTTCTCGCTGGGCAACGCACTGGGCAGTGCCGAAGGCTACAACGCGACCCACAGCCAAGTGGCGACCAAGACCAGTACCGCGCTGCTGGAGACTTCACAGTCGGTGTCGGTGGTGACCCGCCAGCAGATGGATGACCAGGGCGCCCAGAGCGTCGCCCAGGCCATGCGCTACTCCCCCGGCGTGCTGACCAATCCCTATGGTGCAACGCATCGTTATGACTATGTGGCGATGCGTGGCTTCAACGATGGCTCGGTGGATAACATCTACCTCGATGGCCTCAAGTCGATGGGCGACAGCGGCACCTACAGCACCATGCAGGTCGACCCGTACTTTCTGGAGCGGGTGGACGTGCTGAAGGGGCCGTCATCGGTGCTGTATGGCCGCAGTTCACCCGGTGGCCTGGTGGCACTGACCAGCAAGAAGCCGCTGTATGAGGATTACCATCAGATTCAGGCGACCATAGGCACTCAAGGGCAGCGCGGGCTGGGCTTCGATTTCAGCGGACCACTGGACGATGACAAGCGCATCGCCTATCGGCTGATCGGCCTCAGCGAACGCTCCGATACCCAGTTCGATCATGTCGAAGAAAAGCGTTATGCCTTGGCGCCAACCTTGAGTATCGACTTCAGCGAAGACACCTCGCTGACCTTGCAGGCCTACTTGCAGCATGATCCTGAGGGCGGTTATCACAGCGGCGTGCCCGCCGATGGCTCGCTGCGTCAGCGCAATGGCCAACGTATCTCTGAACACTTCTTCGACGGCGAGCCGGGCGTCGATGGCTACAGCCGCGATCAGCAGTCTTTCGGTTATCAGTTCGAGCACCGTTTCAATGACACCTTCACCGCACGGCAGAACTTCCGCTATCTGGATTCGGACGTCGACGTGGATCAGGTCTACGGCTATGGCTGGACCAGTGCCACCGGCAACGAGTTGAACCGGTATTACTCGGGCGGTCGCGAAAGGCTGCATTCGTTCATTGTCGACAATATGGTGCAGGCCGAATTCTTCACCGGCGCGATCAAGCACACCGTATTACTGGGCGCGGACTATCAACGGCGCAAGACCGTGGTCGACTGGACCAGCGGCGCGGCGTCACCGCTCAATGCGTTTACGCCTGTGTATGGCGACACGACCATCAGTTACTACAGCCCGACCCGCTACTTGCGTCGTTTGGAGCAGACCGGGCTGTACGCTCAGGATCTGATTGAACTGGACCGCTGGCGCGTCTCGCTCGGCTTGCGCCAGGACTGGGTCAAGACCTCGGAAGAAAACCGGTTGGCCGAGTTTGCTCGGCCGCTGGGTACCGAGGTCGAAGATCGCCGTAGCAAATTCACCGGCCGCGCCGGGGTACTGTATCTGTTCGACAACGGCGTGGCGCCGTACCTGAGCTACTCCGAGTCGTTCAACCCCAACTCGTTTGCCGACAGCAACGGCAACCCGTTGGCACCGACTGACGGAACGCAATGGGAAGCGGGGATCAAATATCAGCCACCGGGCACCGATAACCTGTTCACTGCCTCGGTATTTCGCATCGATCAGGAGAACCTGGCGTCCAAGCTGCCGCAGGAGAACTTCTACCGGCCGATAGGAGCAGTACGCTCGCAAGGTCTGGAGCTGGAAGCCCATGTGCAGCTCACCGAGCAATTCAAGTTGCTGGGCAGCTACACCTTTACCGACATCGAATACTCCAAGTCGATGCTCAGCACCTTGAGCACGGCGAGCAATGTAATCGAGAACAAAGGCAACTCTCCAACCCAGGCGCCGAGGCAGATGGCTTCGCTGTGGGGCGACTATCGCTTTAACCAGGGGGCGCTGGACGGGCTGCGCCTCGGTGCCGGGGTACGCTATGTCGGCTATAGCTGGGCAGATGCAGAGAACACCCTGAAGGTTCCAGCCTATACCCTGTTCGATGCTTCGGTGGGTTATGACCTGGGCAAGGTCGGACTCAAAGGTGTGGATGTACGGCTCAACGCCAATAACCTGAGCAATGAGTCGTACGTCGCATCCTGTGCCAGCCTGAGTTACTGCTACATGGGCGAAGAGCGCAATGTGGTCGCGACTGTCAGCTACGAGTTCTGATAAAAGCAGGGCGCAGAAATGACAAAACCCCTGACCGCATGGCGATCAGGGGTTTCGGAATTGAATCTTGACGATGACCTACTCTCACATGGGGAAGCCCCACACTACCATCGGCGATGCACCGTTTCACTGCTGAGTTCGGGATGGGATCAGGTGGTTCCAGCGCTCTATGGTCGTCAAGAAATTCTGTAGCTCGGCCCGTCAACGACGTGCCAGCGAATTTGAATGTCTTCTACTAAAAGCAAAACCCCCGATCGCAGAGCGATCAGGGGTTCTGTGTTTGAATCTTGACGATGACCTACTCTCACATGGGGAAGCCCCACACTACCATC
>NZ_JANJFL010000046.1:0-21173 GCF_024584215.1 Pseudomonas sp. LJDD11 | reverse complement strand
ATGCAATACCCGGTAGGAGCGGGTTCAGCCGCGAACGCTTCAGCAGCGAAGCTTTAACCACGAAAGATTCGCGGCTGAAGCCGCTCCTACGAGGTTCCGTGCTTAGCGCGGGATACGACCGGTTACTGGTTGAGCAGCTTTTTCACGCTCTCGACCATGGCTTCGATTTCGAACGGTTTTTCAAAGACCTTGGTGAACAGCTCAGGCCTGGCCGAGCCCAGGTGTGCCTGGGCACCACTCATCAAGACAATGGGAATGGTGGAAAACTGAGGGTTTTCCCGCACGGCAGCGGCGAACTCCATGCCGTTCATGCCCGGCATCATGTAGTCGGTGATAATCAGGCCCGGTCTTTCCCGGTCCAGGATCGTCAGCGCCTTTTGCGCAGTGCCCGCGGTGACAGTCAGAAAGCCCTCATCCTCCAGCGCGAAGCTCAGGATCTCAGCGATCAGGTACTCATCATCGACAATCAGAATCGTGGTCATAGCGCGCCCACCCTGCTCAATGAGTCATGGGCGAGATGACGGTTGTGAATCTGCACCGTTGTCGTCGTTGAATACATGAGAAAAAGCCTTGCGAACGTCTATGCCCTGATTACCTATCACCAGCTCGAGAAGCGCAGGATCATAAGCACTGTCCCTAACTTTAAGGATGGACAGGTGCCGTTTAAGTTCAGAGTCTGATTCTGCGAATCTGACCAGCAGCAGGTTATCGACAATTCCGGACAAATCCGAAGCCGGGGCATCGACCACTTCACCCAGGATACTGCGCACCTCCCAGGAAGCGATCACGGTGACGTTGCGGCTGCGCAGCTCTCCCATCAACGCCGTGTACAGATCGAGAATCCGCGATCGGTCTGCTGCCGTTCTGGCCATGCCACCAAGGCTGTCGATGAACACCCGGCGGATGGATTTCTGCTCGACCAAGCGCAGCAGTTCGAGGGCCAGTTTGTCGATCTTTTCCGTGGTGACCGAACGCCAGAGCAGTGTCAGTGCACCCTCAGCCTCCAGCGACGCGAAATCACGTCCCAGCGCTTTGGCTTTCAGCCGCAGGCGCTGGGGAGACTCGTAGAAACCGAAGTGCAGCCCCGGCTCTGCTACCGTGGACTCGGCCAGGAAGTTGATGCCTATAGACGTCTTGCCCGAGCCGGAAGGCCCCATGATCAGCGAGACCGAGGAGGACACCAGACCACCGCCGATGAGCGGGTCAAGCGAAGCCAGGCCACTGGGCACCAGCCCCAGCGTGTCGCTGTCACGCATGGCTGAATGAGTCACGGTGCTCTCAAGGCGCGGATAGACCACCAGGCCGTCATCGGTGATCTCGCACTCATGATCGCCGGCCAATGCCGCACTGCCGCGGGTTTTGCGCATCTTGATGCGGCGTACCAGCCGTGAGCCGAGCTGTTCTTCACCCAGTTCCAGCACGCCATCGACCATGGTGTGCTCCGGGCTGCCGTCGTCGAGTTGCGAGCTGGTCAGGAAGAATACCGTGCAGCCGGCGAAGGCGGCATGGCCCTGCAATTCGGAAATGAAACGCTTGGTATTGAGCGGCGAGTCGGCCTTGGAGCGGGCGTTGAGCAGGCCGTCGAGAATCATCACTGTCGATTTTTGCCGCGAGATTTCCCGCCGCAGCAGCTTCACGACTTCATCCAGACCTTCGTTTTCCATGGTGTCGAAGGCGCTGATGAACTGGATCTCTTCGCCGATCCGGTCTTTGTCGAAAAAGCTCAGGGTCGAAAGGAACTGGAACAAACGTTCATGAGGTTCGGCCAGCAGGGTCGCGAACAACACGCGCCCGCCGTCGCGCACGTGGTTGAAGCCAATCTGATTGGCCAGGATCGTCTTGCCCGATCCGGGGCGCCCCTGAATGATGTAGGAGGATCCTGAAACGAAGCCTCCCTTCAGCAGCTCATCAAGCCCTTCAATTCCGCTCTGAAGGCGTTTTAGCTGGTTCAAGATCTCTTTCTCCCGGTATTCGGCAACGCCGGCATGCTCGTTCAGAACACGCTCAAGTGACGCATTCTGGCTCTGTTATAAAAGCTTCTCAACCCTGAGCTCTTGTGATCTTTCAAGTCCGTGGTCGCGAACGACCTTTGATCTGGACAACAAACCAATTGAAACGATCTTGAACGGTTACAGAAAATCCTTGTCGGGCCACGACTCAGAGTGACGGGGCACTTTAACGAGCACTGCTCGATGGCTGGCGGTCTGAACCGTCTTCACCCGGCGAAATAGCTCAATGCCATCAAGCAATTATTGGAGGCTGTCATGCACGGGCGGTAGGATAAGCCCTGGCAGCCATTAGTCAGCCGGTCATTTTTGACCGCAGGTCTTCAGGGAAAGGGGGCACTGTCATTTTTCAACCGGTTTTCAGGTGTCCCCATGCTAAATCCCACATTGACCCGCTGGGTGGCTACACAGCACAGCCGTCAGTTGATCCTGCGCCTGCTCCCGGCGATTGCGGCGCTGGCGCTGTTAATCGGCCTGGGTTGTTACTTGCTGATCAAAAACGCCCTGAGTCAGGATGCCGATGTCCAGCAGCGCTCGCGGATATTCATTGCCCGTACCCTTGATCAGGTGCGCAATGAAGTGGGCCGCAACATCATCAATTACAGCAAGTGGGGCGAGGCCTATAAGAACCTGCACCTGAAAGTGGACAAGGTCTGGGCCGATGACCAGCGTAATGTCGGTGACATTCCGTTCGACCTGTATGGCTACAACGCGGTACTGGTGGTCAACCCGCAGGACCAGACCGTCTATTCAGTGATTGATGGCAAGGCGTCCAACGTACAGGCCGGCCAGTGGCTGCAAGGCGACCTGGCCGCGCTGCTGGCCGATGCGCGGGCCACTGACAAGGAAGAAGGCAGTATCGTGCGGGCTATGCAGGTGGGCGATACCCCGGCGCTGGTGGCGGCGGCCACTATCACGCCGGGCTGGGACCCGGCGATCCAGGCCACTGCCGGGCCGCCGTCAGTGATGATTTTCGCGACCCTGCTTGATCGCGACGAGCTGGCAAAGCTGAGCGAAACCTATGGTTTACCCGCCATGACCCTGGCAGCCAATGCGCTGCCCGGTCAGGAGTCGATGCGCCTGCCGGACTCAGCGCTGCTGTTGCACTGGACACCGCCCCATCCGGGTATGGACCTGCTGCGCCAGACCCTGCCGCTGTTCATCGCGGCGGTGCTGGCCTTGATCGGCGTGCTGACGGTGCTGTTACGCCACGCCCTGACCTCGGCACGGCAGATTGATGCACAGTTCGAGGCACTGCTGCGCAGTCAGGCTGAAGCCCGACACCTTTCCCAACATGATTTTCTGACCGGCCTGCCCAATCGCTATCAACTGACCCGCCACCTTGGTGATCTGCTGGAGCAGACGCCTGCTCGCCCGCTGGCCTTGCTGTATCTGGATCTGGACCGTTTCAAGCCGGTCAACGACGCGCTGGGCCATGCTGCTGGCGATCAGGTGCTGCAGGAAGTCGCGCATCGTTTGCAAGCGCAGTTGGGCGATCAAGCCATGGCTGCGCGACTGGGCGGGGACGAGTTCGTGGTTGTGCTGCAGGGCAATCCGGCACCTGCCAGCCTCGATCAACTGTGCGCACGCCTGATAGGCACACTCAGCCAGCCGATCAGGGTGCAGGAGCGCGACGTGCTGATCGGCGCCAGCATCGGCATCGCCTTGGCCCCGCAACAGGCGCATACCGTCAGCGAACTGCTGCGCCTGAGCGACCAGGCGCTGTACCAGGCCAAAACCGCCGGGCGCAATACCTGGCGGGTCTACACCCCATAGCCTATGGCCTGTCGTTCAAAGCCGGAACTTGCCCACCAGACCATTGAACGACACGGCCAGGCGCGACAACTCCTGACTTGAAGCGCTGGTCTGATTGGCACCTGCGGCGGTCTGGGTCGACAGGTCCTGGATATTGACCAGGTTACGGTCCACCTCACGAGCCACATGGGCCTGCTGTTCGGATGCCGTCGCAATCAACAGATTGCGATCGTTGATTTGCGCGATGCTCTGCGCGATGCGCTCCAGTGACTGACCGGTGGCCTGGGCCAGGGTCTGGGTCTCGCTGGCCAGGCTGCGACTGTTGCCCATGGCCCGCACGGCCTGGTCAGCACTGCTCTGCACCGAGCCGATCATGGCTTCGATTTCACCAGTGGACGCCTGGGTACGCGCGGCCAGGGCGCGGACTTCGTCGGCGACCACCGCAAAACCGCGCCCCTGCTCGCCGGCACGGGCCGCTTCAATGGCCGCGTTGAGGGCCAGCAGGTTGGTCTGTTCGGCGATGCCGCGAATCACGTCCAGCACCTTGCCGATCTCGCGCACCTGACCGGCCAGCTCTTCGACCTGGGTGGTGGAGCTGGAAATCTCGGCACTGACCGTATCGATGGCCTTGACCGCGTTGCGGGCCTGGTCGCGGCCACTGGCTGCTTCGTCACTGGTGAGCTTGGAGGCATCGGAGGTCGACATGGCATTGCGGGCCACCTCTTCGACGGCGGCGGTCATTTCGGTCACCGCGGTTGCCGCCAGCTGAATTTCATCGTTCTGACGGGTCAGGCCGCGGCTGCTTTCTTCTGTGACGGCATTGAGTTCTTCAGCGGCGGAAGCCAGTTGGTCGGCTGCGCTGGCGATCTGCTGGATGGTGCCTTTCAGACCGTTTTGCATATCGCCCAGGGCCGCGAGCAACTGGCCGGCTTCGTCGCGACGGGTGCTGACAATGGGCTGGGTCAGGTCGCCACTGGCGACCCGTTGGGCGCTGATCACAGCGCTGGAAATCGGTGCGCTGATGATCCGGCTGATGAATACACCGAGAGCGAAAGCGGCGATGAAGGCGATGGCGATACCGATATACAGGGTCAGCTTGGCCGAATTCTCTTGCTGGGTGGCATCAGCCGCACCTTCACCGATCTGACGGTTGTTCGATTCGACAATGATGGTCAATTCGTCGATAACTTTGACATAAGCACGGTGTACATCGGCATCGATGAACGCACGGGCGGCTGCCAGGTCACCCGAACCGAGCAGGGTCACAGCGCGATCAACCAACGCCTGATAGGCCGGCCAGTCCTGCTCCATCTTGTCCCCGGCTGCGCGCTCGTCGTCGGCCAGCGGCGTGGTGCGATACTGGGCAAAGGCTTTTTCAGCTGCACTACGGCTTTCACGCATCTTGCTGATGATTTCATCGCGAGCGCTTTGCGGCGCATCGGATGCATAGGCGGATACCAGGCGATACAAGTCGCGGCTCTGGGTGACAGCGCTGGTCTTGGTTTCGGAGGTCTTGGCCACCGAGATGAGGTTATTGGTGAACACCAGGCGCAGACTGTCGGACAGTTCGCCGATACCCCGGCTGCCTATCAGGCCCACCACAAGAGTAATCACGGCGCACAGCGCAAAGGACAGAAGCAGCTTGGTCGAGAGTTTCGCGTCGTAGAACCAATTCATACGCAGAGCCTTCCAGAGATCATCAGGGTTGAACCAGGCACGGTTTGCCAAATGTGTGTTCATGACGCTATCGGCCACGTTCGATCAGCGTTGAGGGATGGACGAAGGTTTTTCTGCCGTACGGTTATCCGCGCAGAGGATGGCGGTCGAGGAAATTTTCACACTGGCCGGGTTACCATGGCCGCCCAATCTGTAGAGAGCCATAAACCCGGATGTGCGCTGCAATCAATGCAACCTGTGCGTTACCCAGTGTTCTTGCAGGCCCGATCCTGCGTCGTCAGGAGAGCAATCGGCTGGTGTTGTGGCTGGTCGGTTCACGGCCGCTTGCACCAACCCTGCGGCTGTTATTCAACGATGCTCAGGGCCAGCGGCAGCAGCACGACTATCCGCTGAACGACGAGCAGTGCCAGGTGGTCGCCATCGGTCGCCATGCCTTTGTGCACCTGATTGACCTGCAACTCGACAACCCGCTGCCGTGTGACGTGCAGATCGACTATGACCTGCTGCTCGACGAAGCACAGGCCTCGATAGCGAACTGGGCGCCGCATGTGCTGTATGCCGGTGCCGCGCTGCCGAACTTCGTGATTCGCAGCCGGATTGATCACATGCTGCATGGCTCGTGCCGCAAACCGCACCATCCAGCCGCCGAAGGGCTGCTGTGTGCCGACCGCTTGCTGGCCGCCGGGCCCAGGCCGCAGGAGCGCCCGGCCCTGCTGATGATGAGCGGCGATCAGGTCTACGCCGACGACGTCGCAGGTCCCATGCTGCGTGCCATTCATGCCTTGATCCAGCGCCTGGAGCTGTTCGACGAACAGCTTGAGGGCGCGGTGGTGGACGACAGTATTCAGCTCTATGACCACCCGGCCAGCTATTACCGCCGCGCCGAGCTGCTGCCGGCACTCAAGAGCAACGAAACCCTGCGCGAACGCTTCTTTGGCGGGGTCAACAAGCCGGTGTTCACCAGCAGCAACGCCGATAACCATCTGGTGACCCTGGCCGAGATCATGGCCATGTACCTGCTGGTCTGGTCGCCGGTGCCCTGGACACTGATCGACATCAGCGCACCGCAACTCGATGAGCAGCGCCGCGAGCGTTATCGATATGAACAGCAACTGGTCGAAAGTTTCAGGCAAGGCCTGCAAGGCAGCGCACGGGTCATGGCTCATTTGCAGTGCCTGATGATCTTCGATGACCACGATGTCACTGACGACTGGAACCTGTCGGCCAGTTGGGAAGAAACTGCCTATGGCCACCCGTTTTCACGGCGCATCATCGGCAATGCGCTGGTCGGCTATCTGTTGTGTCAGGGTTGGGGCAATAACCCGGACGTCTTTACCGAGGCCACCGAACAGTTCCATGCCCTGAGCTGCCGCGCCATGAATAACGACGGCATGCTCGATAACCAGACGCTGGACGCGCTGATCGACAGTTTGCTGCGCTTTGAGCAATGGCATTACGTGTTGCCCACCGAGCCGGCGCTGGTGGTGCTCGACACCCGCACCCGGCGCTGGCGCAGCGAGTCGAATCTGGCTCAGCCTTCCGGGCTGCTCGATTGGGAGGCGCTGTGCGAGCTGCAGCAGGAGTTGATCGATCACAAGAGCGCGATCATCGTGTCACCGGCTCCGGTGTTCGGGGTCAAGCTGATCGAGGCCATCCAGCGAATTTTCAGCTGGTGCGGTTACCCGTTGCTGGTCGATGCGGAAAACTGGATGGCCCACCGCGGCGCAGCCCAGGTGATCCTGAATATCTTTCGGCATTCACGCACGCCGGGCAATTACGTGATTCTGTCCGGCGACGTGCACTACTCGTTTGTCTACGAAATCCTGATCCGTCATCGCAAGGGCGCGCCGCATATCTGGCAGATCACCAGCAGCGGGATCAAAAATGAATTCCCGCAGCGTCTGCTGGCTATATTCGACCGGCTCAACCGCTGGCTATACTCACCGCGTTCCCCACTGAACTGGTTCACCAAGCGGCGCTTGATGAAGGTCATTCCGCGCACGCCGGAACACAGCAAGGCCGGCGAACGGTTGTGGAACTCGGCAGGCCTCGGCCAGGTGTTCTTCAATGAGCAAGGGCAACCTACCCTGATCAACCAGCTCAATGCCGACGGCACCCCGCCGACCCGCTTCATGGAGCCGGATCAGGACCAGAAAGGTCTGGACCGTAGTTGGTTCAATGAACCCGGGCAAAGTCAGCGCTGAACCTTATGGCGCTTGGCCCGGTCGATAGCTCACTGGCCAGGGACTCCCTGGCATGGCTTCCTGGAGAACAGCAAGTGATATCCAACCCACGTATCGCCAGGCTCAATGCCTGGGGCGCCCACGGTTTCACTGCCACCGGCGTGGTTCTGGCGTTTCTGGCCACCATTGCACTGTTCGAGAATCAGCCCAAGGCCTGCCTGTTATGGCTGGGCGTGGCGCTGATCGTGGACGGCGTGGACGGCTCGCTGGCGCGCAAGCTCAATACCAGTTCGGTGCTGCCGCATTTCGACGGCTCTACCCTGGATCTGGTGATCGACTACCTGACCTACGTGTTTATCCCGGCGCTGTTCATCTACTGGTATATCCCGCTGCCCGATTACACCAAACTGCTGAGCACCTCGATCATCCTGGTGTCATCGCTGTTCTGCTTTTGCAATGTCGACATGAAAAGCAAGGACAACTACTTCCAGGGCTTTCCAGCCGCCTGGAACGTGGTCGCGCTGTGCCTGTTCATCCTGCCGATATCACCTTGGGCAACCTTCCTGACCATCGTCGCGCTGGCACTGCTGACTGTGACCCGGGTGAAGTTCCTGCACCCGTTCCGGGTGCGTCGCTTCATGCCGGTCAATATTGCCGTGACCACGGTATGGCTGGTGTGCAGCGGCTGGCTGATCATGACCCACCCCCATGAAAGCGCAGTGGTGATGGGGATATGGCTGCTGATGTCGGCTTATTTCCTGGGCGTGTGTATCTGGCGCACCTCGCTGGAATGGCTGGGGCGGCTCAAGGGCTAGCCTGCGGGTCCGGTTGCCTGGCGAAGCGGTAAGTGGCCGTACAACACAGCAACAACCCGACGCCAGCCAGTAGCCCGCCGACGATGCCAACATTGGCCACGCCCAACTGGCTGCTGACCACACTGCCCAGCAGCGCCCCACCACCGATGCCGATATTGAAGATGCCGGAAAACAGCGACATCGCCACATCGGTGGCATCCGGCGCCAGGTTCAGCACCCGAGCCTGCTGGAGCAGGCCGAAACACATCATCGCCACGCCCCACACCACACCCAGTGCCGTAATCGCCGCGGTACTGCCCGATACCGGCAGCAAGAGCAGCAGGCACAGTGCAAGAACACTGATGGTGCCGATCAGCAGGCCATTGGGGAAGCGGCTGCTGAACAGGCTGAAGATGACCGAACCGATGACTCCGGCCCCACCGAACACCAATAGCAACAACGTCGTCATTGCACCTGACAGGTGGGCGACGGTCTGGGTAAAAGGTTCGATGTAGGTGTAGGCAGTAAAATGCGCCGTGACCACCGTTGCGGTCAGCACATACAGCACGACCAGACGTGGACGCTTGAACAGCATCGGCAAGCTGCGCAACGAGCCGGAGTTCTGGCTGGGCAACAATGGCAAGGCGCGCCAGATCAGCAATAGCGTCAGACCCGACACGCCTGCAATGACCAGAAATGTGGTGCGCCAGCCCAGCGCCTCGCCGAGCATGCGCCCCAACGGAATCCCCAGCACCATGGCCAGCGAAGTACCTGTGGCCAGCAAGCCCAGCGCCTGCACTTGCTTGCCTGGCGGCGCAACGCGCACCGCCAGCGATGCGGTGATCGACCAGAACACCGCATGAGCAAAAGCGATCCCGACCCGGCTGACCAGCAACATGCCAAAGCTGCTGGCAACGGCCGATACCAAGTGACTGAAGACAAATAACCCGAAGAGCGCAATCAATAGCTTGCGCCGCTCGATATTGCGGGTAAGCAGCATCATCGGCAGCGACATCAGCGACACCACCCAGGCGTAGATGGTCACCATCAGGCCGACTTGTGCAGGCGTCATAGCGAAGCTGTCGCCGATATTGCTCAACAGGCCGATGGGCACAAACTCAGTGGTGTTGAAGATAAAAGCTGCCAGCGCCAGCGCGATTACGCCAAGCCAGCTACCGCCATGAGCAGTCGTGGTTGTATTCATCAGGGATAGGCAACGCTCGATCAAAACGGCCAGGCACTGCGCCCGACACCATTACGTACAGTCCATACCCCTGCAACCAGGCAAGAAAAAACGCCACGCAGCACACCGCGCTCATGGCCTGCGCCAGAACGAAGCATGGAGGGGCGGATTCTTGTGGGTATGGAACAACAGCGGACAGCGCAAAGTCTACGTGCGCACAGGCATCATCACAACCGGCTCATCAATTGCGTTCGCCACAATGCATAGTTGCAGGTGACGGCATTTACCGACCGTGCGGCAGGCGGTCAGACTGCCCGCAGTCGAACGCTGGGAGTCTGCATGTTCACCACCATTCTGGTTGCCCTCGATGGCAGCACGCAAAGCCTCAAGGTGCTTGAACTGGCCAGTTCGCTGACCGGTCCCGACACCACGCTGCATCTGGTGTGTGTAGTCGACCCGGCCTATGCGCTGGACAATCCCGACGATGCCTTTGAGCAGCAACAGTACCCCGCCGCTGCCGCTGAACAGCATCACGCGCAAGACCTGATCGAGCAGGCCCGGCAACGGCTGGGCCTGGCCTGTGTGCGCACCACGTTGAGTGGCGAACCGGCCGAGGCCATTTGCGCCGAGGCACGACGCATCGGCAGCGACCTGATTGTCATCGGCCACCGCCACCTGTCATTTCTCGCACGATTGCTTGACCCGTCGGTGGGCAGCAAGGTACTCGATGCTGCGCCCTGCCCGGTGCTGGTGGAGGTTCGTTAGCAGGCCGTTGAAAAACTACCTGTTAGGCCTTTTTGACGAACTCGGACTTGAGCTTCATTGCGCCGATACCGTCGATCTTGCAGTCGATGTCGTGATCACCCTCGACCAGGCGGATATTCTTGACCTTGGTGCCGACCTTGACCACCAGCGACGAGCCCTTGACCTTGAGGTCTTTGATCACAGTAACGGTGTCGCCGTCCTGCAGCACATTGCCGGTGGCGTCCTTGATGACTTTTACATCGTCAGCATCACCCGCATCCCCCTCGGCAGACCATTCATGGGCGCACTCCGGGCAGATCAGCAGGCTGCCATCTTCGTAGGTGTATTCGGAGTTGCATTTCGGGCAGGACGGTAAGCTCACAGCAGTTCTCGCATCAAAGGGTGGAAAAACCATGAAGTATAAAGGGTTTTTACCGCCTTCGGGAAAAGCACGGCCTTTTGCCGCACCGGCCTTGCACTGCACCACGGCCTGACGGCAAGCTAGAGCGCGGATCCGATCGCAGGAGCGCCGTGATGCCTGACCATCTTTTCGAGCCTTTCCAGGACCTGGCCAGCCTGTTACTGCCGCATACCCGTGCAGGCCGCAGCGACGCGGCCCATGATCTCTCACATCTGTTGCGGGTCTGGCGCAACGTCTGCGCGATTCGCAATCATGAAGGCGGCGACCCGCACATTCTGGTGGCAGCCACCTTGCTGCACGATTGTGTCGAGGTGGAGAAAAACTCGCCGTTTCGCAGCAGCGCCTCGCGTCTGGCGGCGGCCAGAGCCAGTGAACTGTTGACCGAAAAAGGCTGGGACGAGCAGCGTGTCGCGGCCGTCGCCCATGTGATCGAAGCCCACAGCTTTTCTGCCGGCATTGCGCCACAGACCCTGGAAGCGCAGATACTGCAAGACGCCGACCGCCTCGATGCGCTGGGCATGGTCGGCGTGGCGCGGATGTTTCATGTCTCAGGCCGGCTGGGCAGCCGCCTCTACGATCCCTTCGACCCGCAGGCCGGGCAGCGGACACTGGACGATCAGCAGTTCGCCATTGATCACTTTCAAACCAAACTGCTGCATTTGGCCAAGGGCTTCCAGACCGCCACCGGGGCTCGAATGGCTAATGTTCGTCATTCCCGGATGCAGCGCTTCCTTGAGGAATTGCTCGAAGAGATCGGCGCACAACCGCCTGTCGCAAAATCAGATTTTTGACGTCAAACAAATACTTACTGCCGCGGATGTCACAAAGACATCATCAAACAGCCTTATAAACGGACAGCTCTACAAGTCCGCTGATAGGGGTCTGCGCTGTGAAAAAATTCCTGGCTCGTGTATTTCGTCGCTCCTCGAAGACGACGTTGCTGCGCCGTTTCAGGATTACCCCCAGGCTGGTGCTGTGCCTGGGTTTTTCGTCGGTGTTGACCGTCGCCCTCGGCGCGTTTTGCCTGCTGCAGATGCAGGCCATCCGTAATCAGGGCGAAGCGGTGCAAAGCGGCTCCCTGCCCAGTATTGCCATGGCCGACGCGCTGGCCATTGCGTTGGTCAAACTGCGCGCCGAATCGGCACGGCTGGTGGCCAATGCCGACGATCCCGGTGCGGTGATCAACAGCAAGATCAATGTCGAGCAGCTCAGGAACGAGGTCGAAAAGGGCTTCGAAGAGTATCTGGCACATGCCACGGCAGTGGCCGAACGGGACTCGATCAAGGCCCTGCAAGACGCTTACAAGGCGTTCATGCCCGCCCTGCACGACCAGATGGCGCTGATTGAGCAACGTAACCTGCCCCAGGCAAGAATGCTGGCCGACACGACCCTGGCGATTCAGGGCGACCTGATGGACATGCAGGTGCAACTGCTGCGTGAACTCAACCGCCAGAGCGCGGCGGTGGCGGTGCAGATTGCCGATGAAAGCTACGCCCAGACGCGCATCATCGCCCTGGTGGCGATTGCCGGCGTGCTGCTTTTGACCTTGCTGCTGGCCTGGCGCCTGAGCGTGAGTATCATCCAGCCCATGCGTGATGCGTTGCATATCGCCAATACCATTGCCGAGGGCGACCTGACCGAACACGATATCGCCCCCGGCACCGACGAGCCGGCGCAGCTGCTCCATACGCTGGAACGCATGCGCAGTAACCTGCACAGCACCATTGACCAGATTTACGCCGCAGCCGGTCAGTTGTCCGAGGCGGTACAGGAAATGGGCAGCATTGCCGAAGCCAGCGCCAGCAACCTCAAGCTGCAAAATACCGAGATCGAACAGGCTGCGGTGGCAATCAACCAAATGAGCCAGGCGGCGGTCGAGGTGGCCGATAACGCCAGCACTACCGTGAACGAGTCGCAAGCCTCCAGCCAGGCGGCGGCTCAGGGACAGGAACGGTTGTCGGCGACCATCGTGTCGATCAAGGACCTGACCGACAACGTGCTGGACTCCTCACACCAGGCAGAAGGTCTGGCCGAACAGACCCAGAGCATCAGCAGTATCCTGGATGTGATCCGTGCGATCGCCAACCAGACCAACCTGCTGGCCCTCAACGCCGCCATTGAAGCGGCGCGGGCCGGCGAGGCCGGGCGCGGATTTGCCGTAGTGGCCGATGAAGTACGCTCACTGGCGCAACGTACCAGCGCATCGACCACCGAGATCGAGAACTTGATCAGCGGCGTACAAAAAAGCACTCAGGACACCGCCAACTCACTGCGACATACCGCCACCCAGGCCAACCAGACCCTGGAACAGGCGGCCGCCACCGGTGAGGCACTGACAGTAATCATCAGTTCGACCACCACCATCAACGGTCGCAATCTGCAGATTGCCAGCGCAGCCGAACAGCAGGCCCAAGTGGCCAATGAAGTGGACCGCAACCTCAACAGCATCCGCGACCTGTCGACCCAGACCGCTTCAGGGGCCAGACAGACAACCGTGGCCAGCAATGAGTTGTCGATGCTGGCCAATGATCTGAATAGCATGGTGCAGCGGTTCGTGTTGTAACGGTACGGGTCAGGCGCCAGCAATGTGTTGTCTGGCCTGGCGCCCTCACAACCAAGACGGAGCGCCGCCCGGTCGTTCCCACCTCAATCCTGACTTGAAATACGGTGGGAACGAGCTCGCTCGTGAAGGCTTTGGAAGCCGCTTTAGCCGCAAACGGTCAAAGCGGGCGCAGGCGGTACTGTGGCGGCAGTTGGTCCATGCCGCTGACGGTCGCATTCAGGCTCTTCCAGCGGCCGTCCTTGATCCCGTAAATGCAACCATGCACCGACAGGCTCTGGCCGCGGTGCCAGGCATTCTGCACGATGGTCGTATGGCTGACGTTGGCCACCTGCTGGATCACATTGAGCTCACACAGACGGTCGACGCGCTCTTCCTCGGTCGCCAGCTTGCTCAGCGCTTCGCGGTTCTCGTAGTACAGGTCACGGATCGAGCGCAGCCAGCCGTCGATAAGCCCGTACTGCTGGTCCTGCATAGAGGCGCGTACGCCGCCGCAGCCGTAGTGACCGGTGACCAGAATGTGTTTGACCTTCAGGACATCCACTGCGTACTGGATGACCGACAGGCAGTTCAGGTCGGTGTGCAAGACCACGTTGGCCACGTTGCGGTGCACGAATAGATCGCCCGGCAGCATGCCGACGATCTCGTTGGCCGGCACCCGTGCATCGGAGCAGCCGATCCACAGGTATTCGGGGGTCTGCTGGCGAGCCAGCTTGGCAAAGAAGTCAGGGTCTTCCTGCTTGATGGCCTCGGCCCAGCGTTCGTTGTTGTCGATCAATTCTTGTAGTGCGTAGGTCACGGCTCGATACCTCAGAGATGATGCTCAAGGTTTGACTGGCGCAATCGGCGCCGGGTCACGGCGCCGGTCGATTGGACGGAATCTTCTACCCGCGGGCCGGTCCACCCTGCATACCCCGCATCAAGAGGATTGTGCCATGAGCGAGCAACGCCGACCGTTTCACGCCGAACAACCGGAGCCCATCGACGACATTCAGGACCGCATGGGCTCAATGGAAACCCTCGACTTCGATGACGACGACACGGCACGTATTGGCGACGAACTGCCTGGGCCAGAGCGGCAGCAGGCGCTTCCCGAACGTCGGGTACGTGAAGCGGGCCTGACCGGTGCCTCGACCGCTGACCATCACTCGACCGACGATGACCTGGCGCCAGAGGTGTTGATCCGCGAAGATGGCGCCCGGTCGCCAGCGGAGCCCGGTGCAGACCACCCCGCCGACTTTGAACTGAGCGTAGCTGACCAGGCCGACATCGGCGCCGGCCACGGGCTGGATGAAGAGGAGCTGGCGAATCTGGACCCGCTTGACGGCAAGCGCGAGTGATCAGTCCAGCAAGGTGCAAGCCATGACCACCGCGTCTTCACGCCCGTCAGCAGACGGGTAGTAGTCGCGACGACGACCGACCTCGTTGAACCCGTATTGCTCATAGAGCCGGTAAGCGGGTCGGTTGCTGTCGCGCAACTCCAGAAAGCACTCTCTGCCGTTGAGCTGGTAAGCGCGCTTCATCAGATGATCGAGCAACCGGTAGCCCAGGCCACGACCCTGATTTTCCGGCTTGACCGTGATGTTGAGCAGATGCGCTTCATCGATGATGACCTGAATGACGCCATGGCCAACCTGTTGTGCACCGTCGAACATCAGCCAGACTTCATAGGACTTGAGGGCATCGAGGAAGATGCCACGGGTCCAGGGATGACTGAACGCTGCGTATTCGATCTTCAATACCGCATCCAGGTCCGCCTCGGTCATGCGGCGAAAGGTAATTGCATCACTCATTGATCGTATTCCAGCGCGTCATCAGACGCCGCATTGCCTGCCAGACGTCAGCCTTGCGCTGCGGCTCGTCCATCAACAATTCAAGGCTTGGCAGCGCCCAGGCCGAACCCAGGCCTTCGACCTGAAGCTCACGATAAAACGCCTCGCCATCGGCCTCCCCGGCAAAACGCACCGCCGGCAAGCCAATCAGCCACAGACAGGCGCAAGGCTGGTCTTCCAGCCGTGCGGCGACGAACCCTTGGACAAAATCCCGCGCCGCTTCCGGGCCCTGGTCCATTTGCCCCCGTACCAGCAACGGCCAGCGTACCGGCTCGCCAACGATTTGCGGGCTGTCGGGCAAGCCGGCCGCACGCAGCATGTCCTTGAGCAGCAGGTAGGATGGATCACGGCTCTGAAACGGCTGGCCGGTGGATAACTCGACCAACAGCAGGCAATGCCCGGCGCGCAATAATTGCAGGGCAAAACGTGGCGGGGGAACCGCGGCAGCCCTTGGCGCCGGCGCGGACTCAGCGTCATCTTTGCTGGCCAGCGGTTTGGGCGCGGCTTTGTGGGTGGTCGATGAGGGGCGCGGGACTTCGATTTTGGGCCGCTCGGACGGCTGCCGGGCTTGCGGCGCTGCCGACGCGGCATCGCTGCGCGATACAGCGTCATTGGCTGCACTGGCCGGTGGTACAGCCTGGCTGTTGAGCGGTTCTGGCTCAGGCTGCCACTCCAGCAGTTGCGGCCGCGAAGGCGCGGCGAAAGGCAGTTCGGTGCGCGGCAGCCAGCTCACCACTTGCATGGCGCTCAGATAGTCGCGACGACGAGACTCGTTCAGCAAAAGATCGGCCACTTGTGGATAAGTCAGGCGCGCAAGTTTAGGGACTCTGGAAGTTTACTGCCAGTGCTGTTCCACCCACCGTTCATCCGCTTGGCCACAGATTGCCGTGTTCCGGCGCAAGGTTGATCTGCCGGGGTGAAACCTTGCAGTGTTGATGCAGTACAATCGGCGCCTTTCATTTGCCAACGGTCGAGCTTTTCATGATCGAACCCAAGCGAGTCCTGCGCGCCCTGGCCGAACACTGGTCGCTGCTCGAGCCTCTTTGCGAGCATTTCGACCAGGGCACCATGAGCCTGAGCGAGCTGCGCCAGCAACTGGCAGGCCAGCAGCAGGAAAGCACCCCGCAAGATATTACCCACCTGCTGGACGTCTGGATTCGCCTGGACATCCTGGTGCCGGTCGCCAAAAGCCCGAACCGCTTCGAACTCAACGCACAGATTCATGACTTCATGTCTTACCTGCGCCGCGAGCACCGGTTGGGCCTGTGCCTGGAAATAGAAGCTTATCTACGCCACCTGGAGCGTCTGGCCGGACACATCCAGGATGCTTTCGACATCCGCGATGCCAACGACCTGGCTCGCCAGTTGCGGCTGCTCGACATGCGCGTGCGCGACGTGCTGAAAAAGCTCGGTAACGACGAGCAGGCACTGGTGGCCGTGGCCGAGCGGGCCAAGACCAGCGACCGGCAGATTCCGCTGCGTCAGCGCTATGCCGAGGTACTGGCGACCTGGGACGAATACGTCGAGCCAATGATCCAGCTGGTCGCGGCCGATGGCGCGTTCGAACAGGGCGTGCGCAAGGTCGAGAAGGTGCTGTTGCGCCTGCTCACCGAACAGCAACGCCTCGGCCATCTGGTGGACGACGACATGCTGCTGCGCACCCATGCGCGCATTCTGGAGATGCAGACCAACGCGCAACTGACCCTGCGCCATGCCCGCGAACTGCTGCTGCCGCTGCGCGAAGAAGCGCGCCGGCACAATGCTGTGACCCGTGGCGCCGCACTGGCCCTGGCGGCCATCCGGCGTAAAGGTATCGATGCCGTACCGCAGGCGGCCATGCCGATGTTTACCCGGCCGCAAAGCACCTTTCTCGGCAGTGCCAGCCAGGTTGAAGCCTATGTTTATGCCTTGGCACGCTTCGAACCCAAACCTGCGAAGTTTCCCAAGGCCAGCAGCACCCGCAAGGGTGAACCACCTCGGGCACCGCGCACGGTCAAGGAAATGCTGGAGCGCTGTGAAAGCGCACTGCCGTTGCCGGACCTGATGAACTGGCTGCTGGAACAGGAGCCCGATGGCGCAACCGACGAACTGCTGTACTGGTTCTCCCGCCTGTCGCGCGACAAACGCTTTGCACGCCAGCGCCTGGAGCGCCGCGAGTATTTCACCCAGGAGCATCGCGTCAGCCTGCGCTCCTTCGCCCTGCTGTCTGCCAACGGCGAGCAGCCAGAGAATTCCGAGAGCGTCACTCATGCATCTTGATCTGTCTGAAATGTCCCAACTGGCTCCGATCTTTCGCGAGCTGTTCAAGGGTTACCACATCAGCCGCCGCGACCCGGAGCTGTATGCCCAGTTGTCCAATGCTCAGGACCAGTACCGCACGCTGTTCAAGGCGCTGGGCTTCGAGCTGGTCTGCGACACTCGCGGCTTCTATTACTTCGTGCCTGAACAGGCTGCCGCGCAGGTCAACAAGACCGCCCAGCGTCTGGCGCTGTTCACCTTCATTCTGGTCGAGCATCTGGCCGACCAGGGCCGCGACCCGATGAACGTGCTCGATGGCGGCAGCCTGGGCCGTGATGAACTGCCTTCGTTGCTGGACAAGTACCGCGACCTGTTTCTGCAGGCCGAAGTACAGACCCAGGAAGAACTTGAAGAAAAGATCATGCGGCGCATGACGCAACTGGGTTTTGCCAACGAAGAACTGGGCATCTATCGCTTCCTGCCGCCGATGCACCGCTTCCTCGATGTGTGCCTGTCGGTGCAGCAAGACCGCGACCTGGCCGCCACGCTGCATAGCGACCTGCCGCTGCCGACGCCGATCCTGGTCGACGATGACAGTGACGAGAAGCTGCTGCACACCGACGACCCGCTGGACCTTGCTCCGTTTGATGAGCAGGAAACCGAGGAGCAGGCGCTGGCCCGCGCCATTGCCGAAGAACAACAGGAGATCAATGCATGAGCCAGGAACGCTACGGCATCCGCCGCTTTGCCCTGCTCAATACGGCAGGCTACAGCCTGGGGCTGTTCCCGCTGGAACATCCGCTGTCGGTCTATGGCGCCAATAACCTGGGCAAAAGTGCGTCGATCAACGCGTTGCAGTTCCCGATTCTGGCGCGCATGTCAGACATGAGTTTCGGCCGCTACAACCTGGAACAATCGCGGCGCTTCTACTTTGCCTCGGACACCAGTTACATTTTGGTCGAAGTATCACTGCCCCATGGACCGCATGTGATCGGCGTGGTCGGTCGCGGCCCGGGCGGCGGCTTCGGTCACCAGTTCTTCGCCTATGCCGGCAGCCTCGACCTGGCCCATTACCAGAAAAACGACACCTGCCTGCGTCAGAAAGAGCTGTTCAACAACCTTGAAAGCCATGGGCTGAAAGCCTACGAACTCAAGCCTGACGAGCTGCGCCGGCTATTGGTCGGCGGTCATACGTCGATTCCGCTGGACCTGACCCTGATTCCGCTGCGCTCGACCAGCGAACAGAGCCTGAAGACCTTCCGCGCCCTGTTCATCAACCTGCTGCACATGCGCGAGATCACTGCGGCGAAACTCAAGCAGTTGTTCCTCGATGCGTTCGAGCACAGCCTGCGCTCCGGCAACGTGGACTATATCGCCGCCTGTGAAGAAGCCTTCCGCGATGTACGACGCATGGAGCAGGACTATAACTCGCTGGTCCAGGCCGGCCCGCTGGTCGAGGCCCTGGCCAATGGCGTGCGTCAGCGTGATGCACTGCGCGGCAAGCTGCATCGCCTGTCGCCGCTGCTCGACTCGCTGCTCGGCACCTGGTCGGATTATTCCGGGGCACGCAAGGAAGAACTGGTCATCCAGGCAGAGCACTACCGTGCCCAGCAAGACATCATGCAGAACGACCAGCGCAACAGCACTCAGGAACTGATGCGGCTGGAACGTGAGATCAGCAGCATCCAGCGCTGGCTGGGTGAGTTGTCAGTTCTCAAGAACCGCTTCGCACTGGTCGAGGACGCCAAGGTGCTGGAGCAGCAGTTGCTCGCAGCCAAGGATGCGCACGACGAACTGGCCGGCGCCCTGGCGCAGTCGCGACAGTTCAGCGCCGAGGATCTGGAAGAGCGACTGAGGGATCTGGAAAAACGCCTCAAGTCGGTCAGGCAGCAACTCGACCATGCGGACAACAACAGTTATGCGCGTCTGCGTGAAGAGTTCTCGCAACCGGATGTCGAACGCTTGATGCGGCTTTTCAATGGCGCGCTGTTCAGCCTGCCGCTGGGCGAGCAAGGCATCGCCATAGACGACGGTGATGTATGGGTCAAATCGCTGGAAGCCTTGCTTGATGGCTTCAAGGGCGAGCAATTCGAAGTACCGGGCCTGTCGATCAACTTGTCGAGCATCGAGCCACCGGCCTTGCAAGCGCTGGCCGACCGCGCTGCATTGCGTGATCAGAAAGACCGCCTGGAAAAAGAACTCAAGCAACTCAAGACCCAGCAATCCGTGGCAGCCGACCGCACCGCCAGCAAGAGTCAGACCGAAGCCCTGTATCAGCAGGTCCTTGATGCACAAAAGGCTCTGGAAGATTTCCGCCGCAGCCAGACCCTGAGCGCTGAAGAACCGGGCAAGCTCGAAGAACTGGCGCAGATGGAAGCCGCTCAGGACGAGCTCAAGCGCTCAAGCGACGCCTTTACCGAACGTGTCCAGCAGTTGTCGGCCAAGCTGCAACTGGTGGCACGCCAGATCGGCGATCTGGAGGCCAAGCAACGCACACTCGATGACGCGCTGCGTCGCCGGCAGTTGCTACCAGCCGACTTGCCGCTGGGCACCCCGTTCATGGAAGCGGTCGACGACTCCATGGACAACCTGTTGCCACTGCTCAACGACTATCAAGACAGCTGGCAGGCACTGCTGCGCTGTGACGGTCAGATCGATGCGCTGTATGCCCAGGTGCGCCTGAAGGGCGTGGCCAAGTTCGACAGTGAAGAAGACGTCGAACGTCGTCTGCAGTTGTTGATCAATGCTTATGCCCACCGTAGCGACGAAGCCCTGACGCTGGGCAAGGCGCGCCGGGCGGCTGTTACCGATATTGCCCGGACCCTGCGCAATATCCGTAGCGACTACGAGAGCCTGGAACACCAGTTGGCACTGTTCAACCGCGAGATCAACCGCCGACAGGTTTCCAACCTGGCAAGCTTCCGGATCGTGCTGGCACCGAACAAGGAGGCGCTCAAGCACATCGACCAGATTATCCACAGCGCCGGCCAGTACGAAGAAGGCGAGACCCTGTCGGTATTCGACCTGAGTCAGAGTGCCGAGCAGGATCACAAGAACGAAGAGGCCAAGGAGTATCTGGCGCGGCTAGTGGCAGCGAACCATAACCAGCTGGGCCTGAAGGACCTGTTTGAACTGGCGTTCGAGATCACCAAGGTCAACGGCCAGCCGGTAATCCACACCGACATCGACGGTGCGGCCTCGAACGGCACGACCATGACCATCAAGGCACTGACCAACATGTACTTGTTGCTGCACTTGATGGACCGCGACCTGGCTGGCCGGGTGCGGCTGCCTTACTACCTGGATGAAGCAGCAGATATCGACGAGAAGAACCAGTCGGCACTGCTGGAAACCAGCCAGCAACTGGGCTTTGTGCCGATTCTGGCGAGTGTGAAGCCTCAGGTATCAGCGCATGTGGCCATTGACCTGGAAGGCGGTAGCGGGCCGCATGGCATCTACATCGATGAAGCGGACTGGAAGTACATTCAACGCCGTGAAGAGCCTGTGAAGGCTGAGGCGGTGGTGGAAGCAGAAGAAGCGCTCTGAGTTCAGAGTGTTGCCGGGACCGCCCTTCGGGGCGGTCTTTTTTTGTCTGCAGGATCGGCCGGGCGGCGATCCGTTCCAGCCACAAACAGCTTCGCGAGCAAGCTCGCTCCCCCATGCATACGGCATGTTTTCCGCGCGCAAAAGCAAAACCCCCGATCGCAGAGCGATCAGGGGTTCTGTGTTTGAATCTTGACGATGACCTACTCTCACATGGGGAAGCCCCACACTACCATC
>NZ_JANJFL010000045.1:0-22058 GCF_024584215.1 Pseudomonas sp. LJDD11 | reverse complement strand
GCCATGGGGGGCACACCAGCGCGTACGGGTGATGGGGCGCGGGAGCGAGGGACCCCCCCCCACAAGGGCGGGGCCAAGACCGGAGCAAGCGGTTTGGTTCCTTTGCCAAGACAAAGGAACTCGCCCAGCAGGGCGAAACCTGCAGCCCAGCCACCGCGATAAAGGATTTTCCATCGATCGAAAGAGTTCTTGTAAATCAAAGCGCCAGTTGCAAATGCGCGCCAACCGCCTTTTTGCGCGTATGCAACCGATGCTGCAAGCCGCGTAGAAAATGCTCCAGCCCTTCATGGAGTCGCCCGGTCAGCACCTCATCCAGCACGCCGCCCTCAGGCACATCGCCGTAGCTGATCTGGCTGTCGATCGCGAAGATCCCGTGCAGGACCTCCTGGGACTTGAGCGCTGACAACACCGGCTTGAGCGCGTAATCAACCGCCAGCATATGGGCAATACTGCCACCGGTCGCCAGCGGCAACACCACCTTGCCCAACAGCGCCCGCTCCGGCAACAGATCCAGCAGCGTCTTCAAGGCTCCGGCAAACGATGCCTTGTACACCGGGGTTGCAATCAACAACCCGTCCGCTTGGCGCACGGCCTCGATAAAGGCCTGCACTGGCGGGCTGTCAAAGCGCGCCCACAGTAGATCTTCAGCATTGAAGTCACGCACCCGTACGGTGGTGACATCCACGCCGTGGGCTTTGAGCCAGTTACCGGCATGTGCCAGTACCACGCCCGAACGCGAAGTAGGAGAGGGACTGCCTGAGAGTGAAACAACCAACATCGAGAGATTCCTTGCAATAAGCGTCCATACGCAAAGCAGCTTGTGTGCCAGCTTGCGAGACTCATTGCCACTGAGCTGACACAAGGCATTTCATGACCGCTGGAGGGTTGTTTGCAGGCTGGATTGGTGCTGGAGCAACACAGCAGTGTCGAAGCACTGTTGCCTCAGCAACACTTGCGCCTAACGCAATGCCCGGTCAGTTACGAAACGCCGCGCCGGTCTGCACGACACTCGCCGAGCCGAGCAACTGGCTGATGAAGCGGCTCCAGCGGGTAATGTTCGCCGGGCCTACGAACACCACATCCTGGGCCTTGAGTTCGAACTGGCGGGCCAGCAGGTACGCGGTAGGCTTCTTGGCGTTGAGGTGGTAGACCGTCGATTCGGCATTGGCCTGATTGTCCACGCCGCGAATCACATACACCGCATCACCGTCGGCGCTGTCCGGGCTCAGGCCGCCGGAGTTGCCCAAGGCTTCCAGCAAGGTCACCTGGGTGGTGCCGAATGACAGCACCTGCGGGTTGCGCACCTCACCCAGCACATAGATGCGGTTTTTCGAGTTGCTGTTCAGGTGCAGATGATCGCCGTCTTTGAGATAGATGCGCCCCAGTTGCGAGCCCTTGCGGTTGAGCGCGTCGATGTCGATCTGATAATCGGTGCCGTCACGGCGCAGGGTCAGGCTGGCCAGGTCGGCATCGCTGCTGTCGATGCCTGCGGTACTGACCGCCTGCACCAGGCTCAATGGAATGTTAGTGATCGACTGTTGCCCGGGATTGCGAAACGAGCCGGACAGCAGCACCCGCTGGCTGTTGTAGCGCAGCACCTTCACATCGACCTTGACCTCGGTGTACTGCGGCGACAGGCCCATGCGCAGTTGATCGCGGATCTGCCGCACGGATCTGCCGGCTGCCTGGATACGCCCGACATACGGGAAGTACAGAGTACCGTCGCCCTGGACTTCACGGGTATTGGCATCGAGCTGGTCCTGCGAGCCCGGCGCGGTCAGTTCCGGATGTTCGAACACGGTCACCAGCAAGGTATCGCCCGGCCCCACCAGATACTCCGGGGTGGTGTAGTTCAACAGCTGCGCCGGTAGCGGCTTGCCATTGGCCAGGGCGACCTGTTGCTGCTGCGCCAGGCTCTGCGGGGTGATGTTGACCAGTCTGGCCTTGGGGCCGTCAGGGTCATCGGCTTCGACATCACTGAGGCTCATATGCTGGCCGGGGGCGAATGCGCAACCTTGCAGGAGCAGGGCAAACAGCAGTGCGGCGACGGGCGATCGATACATAGGGAGGTTTCCTTCCTGAGAATACGCGGTGGGGTGGGGTCAGAAGGCGTTCTTGTTGAGAAAGCCCTTGAACAGGGTCAGCAGGATGATTTTCAGGTCCAGCCACAGCGACCACTGCTGGATGTACTGCAGGTCGAACTCGACGCGCTTGCGCATCTTGTCCAGGGTGTCGGTTTCACCGCGCCAGCCATTGACCTGAGCCCAGCCGGTGATCCCCGGCTTGACCTTGTGGCGCAACATGTAACGGCTGACCTGCTTGCGGTATTGCTCGTTGTGCGCCACGGCGTGGGGGCGCGGCCCGACGATGGACATGTCACCGCGCAGGACGTTGAAAAACTGCGGCAGTTCATCCAGCGAAGTGCGCCGCAGAAAGCCGCCCAGCGGCGTGACACGGGCGTCATTGCGGGTTGCCTGGCGGACCTCGTCGCCGTTTTCCTGGACGGTCATGCTGCGAAATTTCCAGACCATGATCGGCCGGCCGTCCAGCCCGTAGCGGCGTTGGCGAAACAGCACCGGGCCTTTGGAGGTGAGCTTGATCGCAGCGGCGATGACCAGCAGCGGCAGCGCGATCAGCAGCAGGATCAGGCTGGCCAGGATCACGTCTTCGGCACGTTTGACCAAACCCAGCGCTCCCTCCATGGGCGAGTCGAAAATGCTGATGGTGGGCAGGCCGTTGATGCTCTCGCTGCGCGCATGCAACAGCTCGAACGTGAACACATCCGGGATCAGGTACACCGAGACGGTGGTGTCGGACAGCCCGGTAATCAGCTCGCGCAGGTGGGGTTCGGCCTGGGTGATGTAGACCTTGTCGATGCGGCCCTGACGGGCATCAATGATCAATTGCTCAAGGTCACCCAGCACCAGCAGCCGCGAACCCTTGCTGTCGAGGTCCATCTGCTGCGGGTGGCTGTCATAGAAGCCCAGCAGTTTCAGGCCCATCCACGGCGCATCGGCAATCGAGCGGGCCAGGCTGGCACCGACCTGGCCGGTGCCGACGATGGCCACCCGGCGGGTATTGAAACCGTGTCGGCGCAAGGCGTGCAGCACTTGACGAATCAGCACCCGATAACCGCACAGGGTCGCCAGCACCAGGGCGAACCAGGTCATCTGTTGGGGCGTTGGCAATGCCTGGCCGTCGAGCAACAGGTAATCCATCGAGAGCAAGCTGACAAAGCTCAGTGACCACCAGGTGAAGACCTTGGCCAGTTCGCCGAAAATACGCTCGCCACGCCAGGATCCGTACAACTGGTGAAATTCGCTGAGCCAGTGAAAGCCCAGCACCGCCATAAGAATCTGCAGCCAGCTTTCGGTAGGCCCAAACAACGCTTGCTGCTGGTGTTGCCAATAGCCGATCAGCACGATGACCAGCAGATCCAGCAGGCGGTGGGCGACTGACAGCAGCGATTGATGGGCATGTAAGATGCCGCGAAGCGGAGTGTCCATGGTTCACCCTCAGACCGATTTGATCGGTACGACGCGGGCGGCCAGCTCGCTGTCAGGCGAAGCTGCGCGCCAGTCCAGCAGGTTGGGGCGCTGTTGCCGGGCACTGGCCAGGCGGGCGTCAACCAGGGCCTTGATCTGCTGTTCAAAGCGCTCCGTGGAAAAACGCTCGGCATTGAAGCGGCAGGCGCTGGCGCTGATCCGCCCCTGAGTGCTTTCGAACTGGCCAACGGCGGCTATTAATGACGCGGCGTCCTGGCGGTCATACAGCACCCCGGTCGGGGTTGGATGGTCCAGCCCCAGCACGGTTTCCAGCACCCCGCCCTTGCCGTAGGCGATCACCGGGGTGCCGCAGGCCTGGGCCTCGACCGGGCTGATGCCGAAGTCTTCTTCGGCGGCAAACACAAAGGCTTTCGCGGCGCGCATGTGCTCCAGCATTACCGCCGCCGGCTGGTAGCCGAGCAGCGTGACGTTGGGGGCGTTGATGGCCTGGCAGCGCGGCATTTCCGGACCGTCGCCGACCACCACCAGACGTTTGTCCGGCATGTTGGCGAATGCCTCGACGATCATCGGCAGGCGCTTGTAAGGCACCATGCGCGAGGCGGTGAAATAGTAGTCATCGCGCAGCCCCAGCGGGGTGTAGTGCAGAGTGTCCACAGGCGGATAAATCACAGTGGACGAGCGCCGATAGGCTTTGTCGATGCGCGCGCCGATGAACGCCGAGTTGGCAATGAACTCATCGACCCCGGCAGCGCTGCGCTGGTCCCACATGCGGATGTAGTGCAGGACCATCCGCGCCAGAGTGCCCTTGAACCCCTTGTCGAGGCCTGACTCACGCAGGTATTGATGTTGCAGGTCCCAGGCATAACGAATCGGTGAATGCACATAGCTGACGTGCAACTGATCCGGGCCAGTCAACACCCCTTTGGCGACCGCATGGCTGCTGCTGATCACCAGATCGTAGCCAGACAGGTCCAGTTGCTCGATGGCCATCGGCATCAGCGGCAGATAGCGCTGGTAGTGCTTGCGTGCACCGGGCAGTTTCTGGATGAAGCTGGTGGTGGCGACTTTGCCGCCCAGTTGGGCACGGTCACGGTCGCTGAGGAAGTCGATCACGGCAAACAGATCGGCTTGCGGCCAGACCTTGAGCAGCGAGGCCAATACGCGTTCGGCGCCGGCGTAGGTCACCAGCCAGTCGTGGACGATTGCGATTTTCATGGGTCTTCCTTGAGCGGTGGCGAGTGAGCGGCGATGCGAACAGCGTGCAGCCGGATCTCAGGGCTTGGGGTCAGGTGCGCGGCAGGCTGCTGCGTTGCACGCCAGGTTCGGGGAGCTGGTCGAGCCGTTGCGACAGCCGCAGCGCTGAGTGGCGCCAACTGAAGCGCGCAACGTTGGCCAGGCCCTTGCGGCGCAGGAACTGGCGCAGATCCGCCTCATTGAGCAGCCGCTGCATGGCGGCGGCCATCTGTTGGACATCCAGCGGGTCGAAGTACAGCGCGCTGTCGCGCAGCACTTCCGGAATCGACGCGGCGCTGGACGCCAGCACCGGGCAGCCACAGGCCTGGGCCTCAAGTGGCGGGATGCCGAAACCTTCGTACAGTGAAGGAAACACGAATGCCGTGGCACCCTGGTACTGGGCGATCAGCTCGGCATCTTCGAGGCGGCCGAGAAAACGGATGCGTGGGTCGCGGCAGGCCAGTTGTTGCAGGTCCGGGTCAGCGAACAGGCTGTTGGCGCTGCCGACGATGTGCAGTTGCAGGTCTGGCTGGCCGCGCAGGCTCAGGAACGCCTGGATCATGCGCCTGAAGTTCTTGTGCAGATTGGGTGAGGAGACCGCCAGCAGGTAGGGCTGTTCCGGTTGGCTGGCGGCGGGCATGAACTGCTCGCTGACGGCGGCTGACAGAATCAGGATGCGCTCTTTGGGCAGCCGGTAAAATCCGGCTATTTCACTTTTGGAGAACTCGCTGTTGGTGACCAGTGCGCGGACCCGCGACAGCAGGATCGGCATGATCGTCCGGTAGGCTGCGCGATAGCGCCAGCTATAGCTTTGCGGATGGCGAACGTAGGTGATGTCGTGGTGGGTGGCAACCTGATTGCGGTAGAACATCGGGTTGCTGTTGCTCAGTGACAGCAGCAGCGGATTGCCGTTGCGCCGCAGGTACAGCGGCAGGTCAAGCTGTTCCCACAAATGGCCTTGGTGGCGGCCGATGCACTGCACCTGCAAGGCCTGGGCGCTGGCGTGGTTTTTGATACCGTGCGGGGCGACGAAGACCAGATCGTCGCGCAGTTGGCGCAGCGCCAGGCAGATCTGCTCGGCGTAGCGTTGCACACCGCAGGTGTCCTGAGTCAGAAAACGGGCATTGATAACGATCATCGCAGGGGCCTGCAAAGTGATGAAGCGGATGAATGTCAGAGCCTTGACGGGCTGTGTCGCGGGCGTCAGATCGGATGTGGCTGGGGCAGGGCCATGCGCCCTTGCAGGGTCTGGATGAACAGGCGTTCGTAGCTGTCGAGCATCAACTCCAGGTCGAGTAGCGCGGCAACGCTGCTGCGCGCCTGAGCGCTGAGGCGGGCCAGTAGTTGCGGTTGCTGGTGCAGTTTGAGCATCGCCAGGCCCAGTGAGTCGGGGTCGTCCGGGCTGCACAGCAGGCCATTGAGCTGGTCCTGGATGATCTCCGTCAGGCCGCCCATACGACTGGCGATCACCGGCCGCGAATGAGCGCAGGCTTCTACGGCGACCATGCCGAATGGCTCGCTCCAGGTCGAAGGCACCACCGCCACATCGATTCCGGCGTAGAACCGTTCCGGTTGCTGATAGCCGACAAAACGGATCCTCTCGCTATTGCCGGCCATGGCCTTGAAGCGCTGTTCATCGGCCACTTGGCCGCGCCCGGCGATATCGAGCGTGGCGTCGAACGGCAGGCGCTTGAACTGCTCGATCAGCCAGCCCACGCCCTTGGGCTCTGACAGCGTGCCCAGATAACCGAAGCGCAGCGGTGCTTGCGCACTGCGGCTCGGCGACCAGGCCGGCAAGGGCGCTGGAAACGGGCTGGCGTTATAGATCACCTGACAGCTCGCGCCCTTGAAGTAGCCATGGTTACGCAGCCGGTCGAGCATGAAGCGGCTGACCGCGACCACGCTGTCGACCTGCGTCGAGCGTTCGGCGTGCCCCTTGCGAAACTGCACGCACATTCCACAGCGCTGCTGGCAGTCACGGCCTTGCTTGAACATGGTGCTGCTCGGGCACAGCAGGTACAGGTCATGTAACACCTGAACGATGGGCAGGTTGTTATGGCTGATTTCATCCCAGGCCGAGACCGACCAGCCGGTGAGGTTATGGCAGACCACCAGGTCGGGTTGTTCGAGCTTGATGACCCGCTTGAGGTGCTCGCGCATGCCGCTGTTGTAGCGGTCACGCAGGTGCCAGCCAAGGCGTGCCAGCCGACCTGGACGGCGCTGAGTGAAGTGCCAGTAGAAATTGCGCAGGCCGGCGCGGTAGACCCTGACCTGATTGACCTCTTCCTGATACAGGCCGGCTTTGGCACCCGTGACCAGCACCCGTACGTTATGGCCGCGCGCCTGCAACCCTTCGACAGTGCGTTGCAGGATGATTTCTGCACCGCCGCCAATGTCCGGGGCATACAGGCTGCTGAGAAACAGAAGCTTCATAGCGGATAGGACCGGTTCAGGCCCAACAGCCCCGACTCGCCATCGGCAATCGCCTGTTCGAGCAGTTTCAGACGCGGGCCGGCATCGCAGCGGCGGGCGAAGACCCGCAGCAGGCGCAGGAACAACCAGCGATTGAGCTGGTAGAGCAACGGCGAACTGACCCAGATGTTCTTGTCAAACCAGGCCTGATTACGTGCACCGTAGTAGGCGCGCAGGTCGGAATCGCCGAGCAGGTAACTCTCGTAGACATTGCTGGTGCGTTGCTTGATGTTCCAGGAATGCTCCAGGTCGTCGAGCAGCGCTTCGGGCACCAGAAACAAGCGTCCGCCATTGGCGGTGATGCGCCAGGTGTATTCGTTGTCGTCGGCGTACAGCTTCAAGGCATCGAGCGGCAGACCGATCTTGCGGTACAGGCTGTGATGGGCCAGCAGACCGCCGTACGTGGCAAACGGCAGTTGCACCAGCGAAGGCAGGCCAGCACTGAGCCGTGGTCGTCCCCACGGCAAGCGCCGCCAGAGTTTGTACGGCACCTGAGCGATATGAAAACCCAGAAAGCTTGAGCGCTTCTGCAGGGCAAAACGCTGCGGCACGCCGGTGGCAATGTCGGCCTGATGGGTAGGGCGAAAGCCGAGCACTGCGGTGTTGTCGGCGTCGTGCGCCTGGATCAGGCGTTGTAGCCGGTCATGCAGCACTTCCACGGCATTGGGCGTCGGCGCATTGTCGTCGTCCATCAACCACAGGTACTCGCCACCGGCCTGCAGCGCGGCCTGAATCCCTATGGCGTAGCCGTTGGCCGAGCCGGTGTTGTGCTCAAGGTGGATCACCCGAACCTGCTCGGGCCACTGTTCGGTCAATTTGTGCAGCGGCGCCGTCGAGGCGTTACTGACCACAATGACCCGCTCGATCAAGGGGTTTGCCAGCGAGCGGCTGATCAGCGTATGCAAATAGCTGTAGCGATCCCCGTAGGTCAGGGTCACCAGCGTGGTCTGCTTGGACATGGGACATTCCGTTGTAAAGGCGAGGGTGGTGATTTGCTGTAGGAGCGAACTTGCTCGCGAAGAGGCAATTGCAGTCACGACATTTGTGGCGCCTGGCCAATAGCATTCGCGACCAAGGTCGCTCCTACAGAGAAGCAATCCAGCCGACAAATCCGCAGGCTTCAGGCCGGTACACGCGCCAACTCGTTGAGCGGCAGGACGACCCGGTGCTGGCGCTGCATCAGGTTAAGCAGGATCACGGCCCGTTCGGTGCCGTCGAAGGCCAGAAAAATGGCTTCCACGTCACAGAAGCTGCGGCTGCGGATCAGCACCGGGTCACCTTGGTTGAAGCTTGAGTGCGGTGTCTGACCGGCCAGGCGCTGGCGGATCTGTTCGATCAGTTCATCGCTTACCGGGGTCGGCTGGCTACCGAACGTCACGATTCGCGACACGCCACGGGTGGAGCGAATCGGGTACCAGTTGTCCTGCATCTGGTCCATGCGGATGAACAGATAGCCGGGAAACAGGGTTTCGGGGCGGGCCGTGTTATTGGTCAGCGGCTGATAGCACTCGAACTGCTGGCGCTGCAGATGCTCCAGGGCACGGGCTTCCTGGCGTGGGCGGGTCTGGATCAGGTACCAGCGGGCGGGGACGGCGAGAGTCGTCATGCAATCACTCCCCGGCAAGCTGTGAGCTGAACGGCACGATATCGGCGTCCATGCACGGGTCGTTGGCAGCACCGCCCTCACTCACACTGAAGTTGCCGAGCAGCGCCTGCACCTGCTCGACGCTATTGAACATCAGCACATCGATGATCGACAGGTTGGGCACGAACTCATGCTTGAGCTGTGCATAGCTGATCGGGTTCATGGTGAAGAAGCGCAGTTGCAGGCCGTTGCGGGCGAAGCGCTCACGGTCGTACAGCTCAAGGCCGCCAATCGGATTGAGGAAGGTGCCTGCCGAAAAGGTGTGGGCGATGTTGATGACCCGCTCCTGCTTGTCCGTGCAGGCGCTAAGGGTGAGGTTTGAGCCGCGCAGGATCGGCGTGCTGATCTGTAGGTAAGCGCAGATTTCACGCAGGGCGTTTTCTGCATACAGGGCCAGATTGTGTTGGGGGAAGCGGATCAGCCGCTCCAGCAGCGGCATGACCTCACTGAAGTAAGGTGCCTTGCGGTAGCTGTGAACGAGCAGGTTGACCAGCCGCGGCGCGTCGTTCTCGAAAAAACTGTCGGCCAGTTGGCGCTGCATGATGGGCAGCTCGAAGCGGTCCTTTTTGACTGCAAAAGTCATCAGCCGTGGCTGGCCTTCGCAGAGGATACGGTTACGGTTGACCCAGCCGGCGCGGATGTATTGCAGGTCATCGCCCAGTACGAATACATCGGCGGTGGCGATGAGCTGGAAATAGCCCAGATAGGGAAACAGGTACGGCTGCATCATTGCGATGGTCCTGGTCATGGTAAAGCTCCTTGTTCGTCGCAGGCCGGTTTATTTTTGAACCGGGTGGTAGCTGTAGCCGTAGGTCGTGCAGTCGTATTCGGCGGTGGAGGCCTTGCGCACCACTGCGTTGAAAATCGCGCCCTTGATGACGATGCCGTTCTGGTTGAGGCGGCGTTTGCAGGCTTCCAGTTCGCGGGTGGTGGTCAGGCCGAAACGTGCCACCAGCAGGCAAGTGCCGGCCTGGCGGCCGACCAGGGTGCCGTCGGTCACGGCGAGGATCGGCGGGGTGTCGATGATGATCAGGTCGTACTGCGGCGATAGCTCGCCGAGCATCCGGTTGAAGTTGTCGTGCATCAGCAATTCCGACGGGTTTGGCGCCGCGAAGCCACAGGAAATGAAGTCCAGGTGACGGACTTCGGTGTGGTGAATGACCTCGGTGTACTTGAGCCTTGCTGCCAGGGTGTCAGACAGCCCGTGGCGCGGTTGCAGGCCCAGTACCTTGTGCAGGTAGCCCCTGCGCATGTCGGCGTCGATCAGCAGGACCCGCTTGCCGGTCTGGGCAATGATCACCGCCAGGTTGGCGGAGACGAACGACTTGCCGGCGCCGGGCAGGGGGCTGGTGATCATCAGCACATTGTTGCGCGCTTCGAGCATCGCAAAATGCAGGCTGGTGCGCAGGCTGCGCAAGGATTCCAGGGCCAGTTCTTCCGGGGCGCGGGTGCTGAGCAGGCGCGACTCGCGGGGCAAGCCCGCCGCGTTGGCGGTTTTATCCAGACGCTCTTGCTGGCGCGAGAACGGCAGCGAGGCGTACACCGGCATGCCGAGGTTTTCGATCAGATCGGGGTTTTCGATGCCGCGATAGAACGCCTGGCGGATAAAAATGATGATCACCGCCAGCAGGGCGCCACACAGGGTGGCGACCAGCACCAGCAGTTTCTTCATTGGCTTGACGGGTTTCTCGATGTTGGTGTCGGCATTGTCGATGATACGTACGTTGCCGATGCTGCCGGCGCGCAGGATGTCCTGTTCCTGGCTCTTGTTGAGCATCAGGGTGTAGGTCTGACTGATGACCTGCATGTCGCGGGTCAGGCGCAACAGTTCTTGCTGTGACTGGGGCAGGCTGTCGATCTTTTTCAGCAGGATCTGCTTCTGGCCTTCCAGTTGGCCGATCTGGCTCATCAAGCTGCGGTAGGTGGGGTGCTCGCGGGTGTAAAGACGCTCCAGCTCGACGCGTTTGAGCTTGAGCTCCGAGAGCCGGTTGTCCATCTCCACGACCTGATCGAGCACGCCTTTGGTTTCAATGGACAGGTCCACCGAGCGGGCGCTGGTCTGGAATTTCTGCAGAGCGGTCTCGGCTTCTTCGAGTTGCTTGCGCACCATCGGCAATTGCGAGCGAAGAAACTCCAGCCGCTGCGCGGCTTCGGCCGAACTGCGCTCGACATTCTGGCGCACATACAGGCGGCTGACCTCGTTGAGAATGCGGTTGGCTTTCTCGGCGTCCGGGTCCTGCAGAGAGAGGTAGATGATGCCCGAGTCCTTGCCGGCCTCGATGATCTTCAGGCGATCCTGCCAGAGCAGCGCGCTGCTCAGGGTGCGCTGACGCGACACGCTGAACTCGGTGCCGGGACGGGCGTTGAGTTCGGCGACCTGCATGATCACACCATGGCCCAGGCTGGTGCGTCGTACCGCGCCATTGAGCAGCAGATTGCCGTCGGCGTCATACAGGCTGTACTCACCGGTTTTGCCGGCCACCAGTTTCAATGCCTCACCCAGCAACGCCTCGGGCACTGTGAGCTGGAAAATATCGAGCTTTTCCCCGCCCCATGCATAGCTATCGAGGCCAAACAGCGGTTCGGCCAGTTGCCCTTGGTACTGGGGCTGGAAATTACGCGCCAGCCAGGCGCCGATGACCGGCACGTGGTCGGGGGTTGCCTCGATGTTCAGGCGCAGGTCATCGACCACCTTGACCAGCAGCGCGCGGGATTTGATCAGCTCGATCTCGGTGGTGGCCTGGGAGGCCGACATCGGTTTGTTGCTGACCTCCGGCACGCCTTCGATACCAACCTTGCGCGGTTCGATCTGGATCATCGCCGAGGCCTGGTACACCGGTGTGGCGAGCACCACGTACAGTACGCCGAGCACCAAGAACATGCCGGTCAGCCAGAAAATCAGGCGCTTGTGGTCGAGCAACAGGTGTAACAGGGTGGTCAGGTCGATCCGGGTGTCCTGGTAGTGGTCCAGGGTGGAGCGGTTCATGACAGTCATTGGTTCGGATCTCCTGACTGAATATAAGGAAGCCAGTCATCGACGCAGCGCGACAGATGCGTGTAGGTCTGTTCGAACGCCGCTCTGGGGCGCTTATAGGGGTCGACGATTTCTGCCGCGTGCTGCCACTGGCCGATCAGGAAGGTCTTGCCGCGCACCTCCGGGGCCAGACGAAACAGACTGGCCAGGTGCGGTTGCTCCATCGACAGGATCAGGTCGGCACGGCGCAACATTTGCCGGTCCACCTGCTGCGAGCGATGGCCGGGCAGCTCAAGGCCGTGAAGGTCCAGTACTTCCCTGGCCAGGCCATCGATCGGTGCGCCGGTCAGCGCGTGCAGGCCGGCCGAGCGGATCGAGATCGGCCGGTCTGCCAGCCGGTCACGCAGAATGGCCTCGGCCATGGGGCTGCGGCAGATGTTGCCGACGCAGACCACCAGCAGTTCACTGAACATGGGCTTTGGCCGGTTGTGGACGCAGGCGCCGGCCAAGGTTGACAACGAAGTTGCGTGCCACCCGCAGCAGGGCCTGGACCTTGTGGCGCGGCGACAAGGCAGACAGCGACAGGCAGACACTCTGGATCAGGAAGTGCTCATACAGCGCCTGGTTGCCGAGGCGGTGGTAGTAGTTGGCCAGGCTTGAGCTGGTCTGCAGGCTCATGTGCAACTTGCGCTTGTCGCTGCGCATCGAAAAGATCCCGCCAGGGTGCAGGCGGTAGGCCGCCGGTTTGATTTGCGCCATGAACTTGCCTTTGCCATAGGCGCCGAGCAGCGACCACCAGCACAGGTCGTTGAGCGGTGCGACGCGCATCTGCAACTCTGGCGGCATGCTGCTCAGCACATTGCGAAAACAGGTGGTCAGGGTCGATATGGGCCGGGCCTTTTGCAGCTCCAGCGCAGTGGCATCGCCGCGCAATTTACCTTGCAGTTGCACGCCGTACTGGCCCTTGTCATCGAAGGCAATCGCGTCGTGGTAGGTGATCACGTAGTCGGGGTGGCGCTCCAGAAAATCCACCTGCAACTGAAGTTTGCGCGGGTCGGTCCAGTAGTCATCACCTTCACAGAACGCGATATAGCGGCCCCGCGCTTTGACAAACAATTCGGGCACACAGGGCTTGCCGAGCCGAAACTGATTTTCGCTCTGATAAAACGGCCGGATGATGTGCGCATAGCGCTCGGCGTATTGCGCGATGATCCGCGCGGTGTTGTCAGTCGAGGCATCGTCGTTGATGAGGATCTCGAAGTTGAAATCGGTCTGCTGCGCCAGAAATCCATCCAGGGTCTGGGCGATGAACGCTTCCTGGTTATAGGTCGGGCAGACAATGCTCAACAACGGTGGCTGGGACGATTCGTGGCGCGTATGACGGGCAATGGCATCCATGGCTCAGGTACTCGGTTTGCTCAACGTTAGATAGATCTTGTGCAGCAGCGGGCGATGACTGAGGGTCACCGGCAACAGGGTCAGCAAACCGCAGAGCGCCAGCGCAAGGACCACGCTGAAACGATCAGGGCCGGCAATCAGTTCGAACAGCGGCGCACTCAGCGTCAGGCCGAGCAAGGTCATCAGGCTGATCCGCAGCAGGTCGCGCAGCCACGGCCCATGCAGGGCAGGCGCCAGGCGGCGGTGGACGATCAGCGGCCAGATCGCCAGTGACACCAGACGCAGGCCGGCCCAGCTCAGCGCTGCACCGAGCACGCCCAGTTCATGGATGGCCCAGACCGTCAGCGGCACGCTGATGACGGCGCAAACCAGGCTGTAGGTGACGTGCAGGCGGATCTGCCCGTAGGCGTATTGCAGGTAAAACTGAAAGCCGCTGATGGCCATGATCGCGCTGCCCAGCACGTACCAGCCCAGCACCGGCTGGCTCCAGCGGGCGGCCTGCAGGTCGCCGGTCCAGGCATAGATCAGCGCCTGGCCATGCAGGGCGATGATCCCGGCCAGAGGAAACAGCAGGGTGCAGACAAACCGGTGGGCATCAAGAAACAGCCGGTGCATGTCCGCTTCGCGGTTCTCGGCCATCAACCGTGCCAGGCGCGGCAGCAGGATCTGCACCAGCGGGTTGGTCAGGGTCAGCAGGCCGGTGGCGATCAGTGCAATCAGCGCGAAGTAGCCGTATTCATCGAGCGGCAGACGCTCGGCCAACAACACCTTGTCCAGTTGGGTCAGCACGATCCACAGGATCGCGGTGAACGACAGGCTGGCGGCGAACGGCATGAGCGGCCTGACCAGCGCGGCATCGAAACCGGCCAGGCCGGCAGGCATTTGCCGCCAGGCTCGCACCGCGAACAGCAAGCTTTCCAGCAGGCTGACCAGTACCTGGAACAGGAAAAAATCGCGTACCTCTTGCGACCACAGGCTGACCAGCAGCAGGGCACCGAAATAACGCAGGGTCGCGACCAGCACATTGGCGGCGTTCAGCCAGGCGTGCTGTTCCAGGCCCTGTAGCCCGCTGCGATACAGGGTCGCGTACAGGCGCAGCGCGATAATCACGCCCATCAGGCTAATGCAGTCGCTGACAGTCTGCGCCGAGAGCTCTTGTGCGTTCAGCCATTGGCTGGCCAGCCACGCACTGGCCAGGTGCACGGCCAGCGCGCAAGCGACGGTCAGCGGCACGAACAGCAGCTCGAACGAGCGCAGCAGCCGCCCGCTTGCCTGGCGACCGGCAGCGTCTGCCGGTTGTTGGGTGACGGCGCGTACCAGGCTCGGTGACAGGCCGGCGTCGAGCAATTGCAACCAGGCTTGCAACACCGTGAAGAAGCCGATCAGGCCATAGGCCTCTGCCCCCAGATGCGCCAGGTAGAACGGCATTACAGCAATGCCGACCAGCAGCACGTAGGCTTGCCCGGCATAGTTGAACAGCGTATTGCGCATGACCGACATGGCTGTCACCCGACCTGGGCCACGGCGGAGCCGGCAGCCTCTGGACTGCAGGTTTCGAGCAGGGTCTGGATCACTTGTTGCTGCTCTTGCGGGTGCAGGCCTGGGTAGATCGGCAGGCATAGCACCCGCTCGCTCAGGGCGCGGGCGATGGGTTGGCCGGCTTGTGGCTGGAGATATTCCAGCGTGTCGAGGCTGGGGTAGAAGTAACGGCGCGGATTGATGCCGTTGGCGTTGAGCGCCGTACGCGCCTTGAGCAGTTGCTGCTCGTCGCGCAGGGCCACCGGGAAGTAGCTGTTGTTCAACTGGCTGTCGGCCTGGGCGCTCTGCAGGTCCATGTAGTCGCGCAAGCGGCTGTTATAGCGCCAGGCGATTTCGGCACGGGCTTCCAGGATGTTGTCGATATCGTCGAGGATGCACAGGCCCATGGCGGCGGAGAATTCGTTGAGCTTGGCATTGATGCCGATGCCCTCGATGCGGTCGACATTGGCGATGCCGAAGTTGCACAGCAGCATGACCCGCCGCGCCACCTCGTCATCGTCAGTGACGATGGCGCCGCCTTCGATGGTGTGAAACAGCTTGGTGGCATGAAAACTCAAGGTGCTGATGTCACCCCAGCGGTACACCGATTGCCCGGCGTGGCGCACCGCGAAGGCATGAGCACCGTCGTAGATGACTTTCAGGTTGCGCCGGCGGGCAATGCTGTCAATCGCCTCGACGTCACACGGGTTGCCAAACACATGGGTGGCAACGATGGCGCTGGTGTCGGCTTCGATGGCTTGTTCGATGTGCGCCGGGGAGAGGTTCCAGGTCTGTGGGTCGATATCGGAGAATAACGGGCGGATGCCTTCCCACTGTAATGAGCTGGTGGTGGCGACGAAGCTGAACGGGGTGGTGACGGCACTGCCGGTCAGGTTCAGTGCGCGGTAGGCGATTTGCAAGGCCAGGGTGCCGTTGTTGGTGAGGATCACGTGACGCACGCCCAGGTAGTCGCGCAGCCGGGCTTGCAGTTCCATCAGCAGTGGCCCGTGATTGGTCAGCCAGCCACGGCTGTAGATCCCTTCGACGTAGCGCTTGAACTTGTCGATGTCGCCAAGGTACGTCTTGGTCACGTTAATCATCTGAACCTCCGTGTTGTCGGGCTGAAGAAGCGTCAGGCGTGAGGGCCTGAGCGCTGACCCGCATGGCCCGGCGTTCGGTAATGCGCCGGATCAGACGGGTAATGAGGCTGCCGTGGTGCGGGTCGCCGAAGTGCAAAATGGCGGTGGCGCGGATAACGCCGGGGCTGCACGGCTGGTTGGCATGCAGCGATCGGTAGCCCCAGAACAGGTAAATGCTGCCGGGGACCAATTGCACGATCAGCGGCTTGAGCCAGCCCAGGCGGATTGCCCATGCCAGCAAGCTGCGGGTTATGGCGTTTTGCAGCAGCATCTTGTGCAGCACATTGACCAGCAACGAACGCGAGGCGCTACGCAGGTTGGGAAACATCATCAGGTCGCCACGCTGCTGGCCTTCATCCGGGATGTAGATGGGGATGAGCACCGTGACCAGGCTGGCATCGAAGTGAAAGCAGTTCGACTCCCGACGCCCTTGGTTGCCTTGCACGCAACGCAAGACCGGAAAGATGCTCTGGCCTACGCTTTGCTGGCCGGCAGCCAGGCAGTAAAGGTCGGCGAGCAATTGTTGCAGGGTCGGGCTGGAGCACATCTGCAGCAGTGAACAACCTGCCAGTGCCTGTTCTCCATGACAGGCGAAATACTCCCCGGCATGCCGCTGGGCCTGCTGGTCGGTAAAGGCGCGCAGTTGTGTCAGGTCATCGTGGCTCAACAGACTCTCGATACAGGCGTAGCCCTGAGTATCAATGCTGCGGGCCAATTGTCTGATCGGTTCAGAAACAGCTGCAAAAGTAGACGGCATTCGTTCACACCTCTGGGTAGGAGGAGGCGAAAAACCAAATACATTGGCGCCATGGCCTGGTTCATCGAGCATTTGTCTGGGCACGCTACCGCCCGAAGCTCAATGCTTCGGGGGGAGGCGTGAATAGGTGTAACCAGTCCTTGTCAATCGCTCAGAAATGTCCGAGCAATGGGAAAACTCCAGGCAAAGCTACCGCCACACCGAACAGAGTCAGCAGTTCAATAAGGGGTATGCGAGTTGACAGACATCCAGTGGCGCCAATAGCACCCTGGAAACAACCGGAATACGGGAATACAACCATGTAGGGGTCAATACGACCACATCAATGCAATGCTCTGTGGCATTGGCATACAAGCCAGGTGTGGTCAGACAGACCTATATATTGGGGCCGTCTGAGGATCTGTCAAATTATTTCGTCAAAATCCTGTTTTGTTTCTGATAAAAAACATGACTTTCAGGTAACCGATTGATTTTAAAGGTGTCAAAAAACATGTGTTGTTTTTTTGGCGCCCCTGTGTCGACTTTTAACTGTCCGGTTTACTGCCGGTTTTATTGATGACTTGACAGTCTTGCGGTACGCCTTGAATCGGTCTGTTGATCAAGTTGGCGGGATAATGAGTATTTTTATATGTGATTTGGTTATTAATTAATTCAAATTAATAATTTTTAGTTCTATTCGGTCTGGTGCATCATGAACCCATGGTTAGATGGGTCGGGTATCACGCAACCTCTGTAACGTGAGCCGGCCCTGGAAACGATCTGCCGAGCCAGATCGTGCATTCTAGAGGGATGTTCATGAGCGATAACGCACTGTATTTCGATTATGCCGCCACCACGCCTGTGGACGAGCGGGTCATTCAGGTGATTGTTTCGTGTCTGGGCCAATCAGGCACTTTTGGTAATCCGGCTTCCAGTTCTCACCGGTTCGGGCGGGCAGCACGGCAAACGGTCGAACTGGCCCGCCAACAGGTCGCGACACTGGTGGGCGCCAGCGCCGGCCAGATCATCTGGACCTCCGGGGCCACCGAATCCAACAATCTGGCACTTAAGGGCGCAGCGCAAGCCTGGCGTCAGCGCCAGGGTCGCGCCGGCGGGCATATCATCACCAGCCAGATTGAGCACAAAGCCATTCTCGATACTGCCCAATACCTTCAGGGGCAGGGCTTTGAGGTGACTTACCTGGTCCCTGACGCGGACGGGCTGATCACTCCCGAGGCGGTCAGCGCCGCGCTGCGTGAAGACACGCTGCTGGTCTCGCTGATGCTGGTCAACAATGAACTGGGCACGGTCAATGACATCGCCGAGACCGGTCGCCGGGTGCGCGCCCATGGCGCCTTGCTGCACGTCGATGCGGCTCAGGCGGCGGGCAAGTTGGCGATTGATCTGAGCGTACTGGAGGTCGATCTGATGTCGTTTTCAGCGCACAAGATTTACGGGCCCAAAGGTATCGGCGCGCTGTATGTCGGACCGCGTGCCGAGCAGCGGGTACTGGCGCAGATTCACGGTGGCGGCCATGAGCAGGGCTTGCGCTCCGGTACTCTGGCGACCCACCAGATTGCCGGAATGGGCAGCGCTTTCGCTCTGGCTGGCGAACATCTGGAACAGGAGATTGCCGACACATGGCAGTTGAACCGGCGCTTGTGCGAATTGCTGGCAGACGTTCCCGGGCTGGTCATTAACGGCAGCCGCGAGCAACGTATACCGCATACCTTGAGCTTGACCTTTACTCATCTGGACCTGGATGTCGCCGCACTGGGACAATCGTTGGCGTTTTCTTCGACCTCGGCGTGCAATTCGGCCAGCAGCGCTCCGTCCCATGTCTTGTCGGCGCTGGGATACGATGCGCAGCGCGCTGCACAGACCATCCGCCTGAGCTTGGGGCGTTTCACCCAGGCGGCGGATATCGAACGGGTTGCCGGGCTGATTCGCGATGCGTTGCGGCCGGCGCCGTTCTGGGCGGTTGCCCATGCCTGAGCGGGAGGCTACAGAATCGGCGAGCGCAGCCATTTTGTAGACACCCTCTAAGACCTGCTCCATTATCTGACCTGAATCGAACGGGTCAGCAGGAGTAGCAATGAGTACACAAACCCATGCCAAGGGAGTGGCGGCGCAACGTCTGGCCAGCGCGCGGGCGTTGATGAGTCGTGAAGGAATCGACGCGTGGTTGGTGCCGTCGGCTGATCCGCATCTCTCTGAATACCTGCCGGGCTACTGGCAAGGCCGGCAATGGCTTTGCGGATTCAACGGTTCGGTTGGCACGCTGGTTATCACCCATGATTTCGCCGGGTTGTGGGTCGACAGTCGCTACTGGGAGCAGGCCGAAAAGGAGCTGGCTGGCAGTGGTGTCGAACTGGTCAAGCTGTTGCCCGGCCAGCAAGGCCCGTTGGAGTGGCTGGCTGATCAGGCGGTCGCCGACAGTGTGGTAGCAGTCGACGGTACGGTGCTGGCGGTGGCCTCTTCGCGGGCGTTGGCCAGCAAGCTCTATGAGCGTGGTGCCCGCCTGCGTACCGATATGGACCTGCTCAACGAGCTGTGGCGGGATCGCCCGGCGCTGCCGGCCAACCCGGTGTATGAGCATTTGCCGCCCCAGGCCAGCGAGAGCCGTCGCGACAAGATCGAGCGGTTGCGCAAGAGCATGCTCGAACGCGATGCCGACTGGCATTTCATTGCGACCCTGGATGACATCGCCTGGCTGTTTAACCTGAGGGGCTCGGATGTCTCCTATAACCCGGTGTTCATCTGTTTTGCGCTGATCGGACCGAACAGCGTCACGCTGTTTGTCGCAGGCGACAAGGTCAGCAAGTTTGTGCGCGAAAGCCTGGAGCGCGACGGTGTGTCGTTACTGGAGTACACCCAGATTGGTGCGGCCTTGCGTGAAGTGCCGGGCGATGCGCGGTTGCTTTTGGACCCTGCGAAGGTGACCTGCGGTCTGCTCGACTATCTGGATGCACAAGTCAGTCTGGTCGAAGCGCTGAACCCGACCACCCTGTTCAAGGCGCAGAAGAACGCTGAGGACACGCGGCATATTCGTCGAGTCATGGAGCAGGACGGCGCAGCACTGTGCGAATTCTTTGCCTGGCTGGACGGTGCGCTGGGGCGTGAGCCGGTCAGTGAGCTTGATATCGATGAGCAACTGAGTCTGGCCCGTAAGCGTCGTCCTGGTTACATCTGCCCCAGCTTCGCCACGATTGCCGGATTCAATGGCAATGGGGCCATGCCGCATTACCGCGCTAGCGAGGCGGCGTTTGCGCAGATCGAAGGCGATGGCCTGTTGCTGATCGACTCGGGTGGTCAGTACCTGGGGGGCACCACCGACATTACCCGGATGGTTCCTGTCGGTCGGCTGAGTGCCGAACAGAAGCGCGATTGCAGTCGAGTACTCAAGGGCGTGATTGCCCTGTCACGGGCGCATTTTCCCAAAGGCATCCTGTCGCCTTTGCTGGACGCGATTGCGCGGGCGCCCATCTGGGCTGATGAGGTGAACTATGGTCATGGAACCGGGCACGGGGTCGGGTACTTCCTGAACGTTCATGAAGGGCCGCAAGTGATCGCCTACCAGGCACCGGCGACGCCGCAGACCGCCATGCTGCCGGGCATGATTACCTCCATTGAACCTGGTACTTATCGGCCGGGGCGGTGGGGCGTGAGAATCGAGAATCTGGTGATTAATCAGCCGGCGGGGCAAAGCGAGTTTGGCGAGTTCCTGCGTTTTGAAACCCTGACCCTGTGCCCGATCGACACCCGTTGCCTGGACCTGGGTATGCTCAGCGCTGAAGAAAAAGGCTGGCTCAATGCCTACCATGCTCACGTTAACGAGCGGCTGAGCCCCTTGCTGCAGGGGGCTGGGCTGGCATGGTTGAGGGCGCGTACTGCCGCTGTCTGAGACAGCGGCACCGCCAGACTAAAGGCGGGGTTTCTTGCAGATGATGATCATGCTGCGGCTGGTGTAGCCGGCGGGATTGAGGCCGAAGGGGTAATCGCCTGGATCTTCGACGGCATCGCCAGACTTGGCGATGACCCGGTACTCGGTCGACTCGCAGACATTGGTCGCTTGTTCGTAGCACCTGTCCCAAGAGGACGACAGGCCCGAGCAATTGATATGAATGCCGCGTTTGGTCTTCTTGACCGGTGCGCTGGTGGCTGCGCAGCCTGCCACGGCCACGAGCGCCAGTACGATAACGATGTATTTCATCCCGCTCCTTAACCGGTCACCTGGTTGAGCCTGCATTGAAGCTGGCGTGGACATTCGATGGCTTTCACCGTGGTCAGTTCATCCATATGAATAAACCGTACCAGAGATGGCCTAAACATGTCTCATGTGCGAGATAAATACTAGCCCTGCATGCTCAGCACTCAGTCAGCCGGTACCAGTTTGGGCTGGTCCGGGGCCGTCGACAGCGTGACGCCTATAGAAGCCAGGATAATGGCGCCGATGGCCAACCATTGCAGCAGTGACAATTGCTCATGGAGAAAGACCATGCCGGAAAGTGCGGCAAATACCGGCTCCAGACTGGCCAGGGTGCCAAAGGTTCGCGCCGACATGCGGGTCAGGGCGACCATCTCCAGACTGTAAGGAAGGGCTGTGGAGAGGATGGCCACCCCGATGGCCGCGGGCAGTAGTGAAATATCCAGTAATGCAGAGCCCGCATGCGCGATACCGAACGGGGCAACGAACATCGCGGCCACAATTACCCCAAGTGCGGCAGTCTGCACGCCGTTATGCTCACCGGCCTTCTGGCCGAACACGATATAAGCTGCCCAGCAGGCGCCGGCACCCAGTGCGCAGGCGGCGCCGAATGGATCAAGGCTGGCGGCTGACTCGCTACCCGGTATAAGCAGCAGCAAGCCAAGAATCGCCAGGCCGATCCAGAGAAAGTCGACCAGCTTGCGCGAAGCGAGCAGCGCCACAGTTAGCGGGCCGGTAAGTTCCAGTGCCACGGCAATGCCTAACGGTACGCTGCGCAACGACATATAGAAGAGCAGGTTCATTCCGCCCAGCGCCACGCCATAAAGAATAATGGCCGGAATGGACTGGGCGGTAAGACGCGCACGCCAGGGGCGCAGCACCAGGATCATGATGATGGCGGCGAATATCAGGCGCAGAGTCGTTGTGCCTTGTGCGCCTACAGCAGGAAAAAGACTCTTGGCCAGGGATGCGCCGGTCTGGATCGAAGCCATCGCGATCAACAGCAATCCCAGCGGGAAGAGTAGGGGGGCGAGGCTACGGGATGAAGTGGTCATGACAGGCTCGAACAGGATAAGGATGGATCACTGATGAGCATGATGCGTAACAATGCAGAAGTGTGCAATATAATGCGCAGCTATTTAATTTTGAAACAAAATGGAATTAACGGTTGACGGGGTTTCAGATGTCCTTATAATGCGCACCACTTCCAACGCGGAATGAACGAGAAAC
>NZ_JANJFL010000044.1:0-22766 GCF_024584215.1 Pseudomonas sp. LJDD11 | reverse complement strand
GGTGCGGTGCCACCCACGACCGCGACGTCAACGCCGCAAAGAACATTCTCGCGCTCGGGCATGAGCGTCCAGTTGTGGGAATCCCCGCCCTTTAGGACGGGGAGGATGTCAAAGTTGCCTGCCGATCAATTACGATCCAGCCACACCGTCTGCGCATTGCAGAATTCACGCACGCCAAAGTGTGACAGCTCGCGACCAAAGCCGCTTTTCTTGACCCCACCAAACGTTACCCGTGGGTCGGAAGCGCTGTAGCCGTTGATAAACACCCCACCGGTTTCCAGCTGTTCGGTCAGTTGTTCAGCCCGCGCCACATCCTGGGTGTAAATCGTTGCCGTCAGGCCAAACTCGCTGTCGTTGGCCAGCGCCAGGGCATGCTGTGCATCCCGGGCGGTAATGATCGAGGCAACGGGGCCGAACAGCTCCTGGCGGAACGAAGTCATCCGGTCGGTGACATCGCCCAGCACGGTCGGTAGATAGAAGTTACCCGCGCCTTCGGCTTTACTGCCACCAAGCAGCAGGGTCGCGCCTTCGCTCAGGGTCGCCTGCACCTGGCCGTCCAGTTCGTCGCGCAGGTCGAAGCGCGCCATCGGGCCGATATAGGTAGCGTTTTGTGATGGATCACCGACGACCAGCTGGCGAGTCTGCTCGACAAACCGCCGGGTAAATTCCTCGACCACGCCCTGCTCGACGATCAGCCGCTTGGCCGCTGCGCAGACCTGGCCGGTGTTCTGGTAGCGGCCGATCACGGCCGCTTTTACTGCTTCATCCAGGTTGGCATCGTTGAGCACGATGAACGGGTCGGAACCGCCCAGTTCCAGCACGCATTTTTTCAAGGCGGCACCGGCCTGCGAGCCGATGGCAATACCGGCGCGCACACTGCCGGTCAGGGTCACGGCGGCAATGCGGTCATCGGCGATGGCTTTCGATACGCCGTCCGGGGTGACGTTGATCACCTCGAATACGCCGTCCGGGAAACCGGCCTGCTGCAACGCATCGCGCAGCAGATAGGCACAACCCATGATGTTCGGCGCGTGCTTGAGCACGTAGGTATTGCCGGCCAGCAAGGTTGGCACTGCGCCGCGCAGCACCTGCCAGTACGGGAAGTTCCATGGCATCACCGCCAGCACCGGACCCAGCGGGCGGTACTCGATACGCGCCTTGCCGCCCGGCACTTGGGTCGGTTCCGGGGCGAGCATGGCCGGGCCATTCTCGGCGTACCATTCGCACAACTGCGCGCATTTTTCGATTTCGCCGCGCGCCTGGGTGGCCGGCTTGCCCATTTCCTGGGTGGCCATGCGGGCCATGTCGATGGCCTGTTCGCGCAGCACACTGGCCAGCACGGTGACGAGCTCGACGCGCTCGGCGAGCGACTTGCGTTTCCATACGCTAAAACCTGCCGCAGCCCGCGACAGTGCGGCGTCCAGTGCCGCTTCGGTTTCATAGGGATAGGCGCCGATCTGTTCACCGTCGTTCGGGTTGATCGAGATGGCGTGGGTCGTATGGGAAACGCTGGTCATTTTCAGGCTCCGGTCTTATTGGAAAGTGATGCCAGACTAATGCCCTGCTATGATCCTGAAAACTGAATAATAATGACGAACCCATTCACGTTTGGAGAATGCTGTGGATCTTGTCCAGCTGGAAATCTTCAAGGCGGTTGCCGAGCACGGCAGCATCAGCGCTGCGGCGCAGCATATTCACCGGGTGCCCTCGAACCTCACCACACGTATCAAGCAGCTCGAAGAAGATCTTGGCGTTGAGTTGTTCATCCGTGAGAAACAACGCCTGCGCCTGTCACCGGCCGGCTGGAACCTGCTCGATTACGCCGGGCGCATTCTGGACTTGGTCGAAGAGGCGCGGATGACCGTCGCCGGTGAAGAACCCCGCGGCCCGCTGGCGCTGGGCTCTCTGGAGAGTACCGCTGCGGTGCGCATTCCGGCATTGCTGGCAGCCTACAACCAGGCTTTTCCCAAGGTTGAACTGGCATTGTCCACCGGCTCTTCCGGGACCATGATCGACGGCGTGCTGGCCGGTAACCTGGCGGCGGCCTTTGTCGATGGCCCGGTCCTGCACCCGGCGCTGGAAGGCATCCCGGTGTTTCAGGAAGAAATGGTCGTCATCGCGCCGCTCAACCACGCACCGATCCATGGCGGCCGCGATGTGAACGGCGAGCAGATCTACGCTTTTCGCTCCAACTGCTCTTACCGCCACCACTTCGAAAGCTGGTTCGCCCATGACTCGGCGGTGCCGGGCAAAATCTTCGAAATGGAGTCCTACCACGGCAAGCTCGCCTGCGTCAGCGCCGGCGCCGGCCTGGCCCTGATGCCGCGCAGCATGCTCGAAAGCATGCCCGGCAGCGCGATGGTCAGCGTCTGGCCGTTGAACGAACAGTTTCGTCACCTCAACACCTGGCTGGTATGGCGCAAAGGCACGGTATCGCGCAGCCTGTCCAGCTTCATAGAGCTGCTGCAAGCGCGCAGCGACAACCTCAACGCAACCCCCAAGGAGTGACCCATGCTGATCGATCACCTCGACCATCTGGTGCTGACCACCACTGACCCGCACGCGTGCGAAGACTTCTATGTGAGGGTGATGGGGATGCAACTGGAGGTCTTCGGCGCGGGTCGCAAAGCCTTTCGGTTCGGCAATCAGAAAATCAACCTGCATGTGAAGGGCGGCGAATTCGAGCCCAAGGCCCATCTGCCAGTATCAGGAGCGCTGGATCTGTGCTTTATCAGCGCCGTGCCGCTGGAGCAGTTCATCAAGCACCTGCAACAGCACAACTGGCCCATCATCGAAGGCCCGGTGCAACGCACTGGCGCCACCGGCCCGATCCGTTCGGTGTATGTGCGTGATCCGGACCTGAACCTGATCGAGGTGTCCGAGTATTTGTCCGGCTGAAGCCGCCTTGTTGGTTCAAGCGCACAGCACCGATCTTGGTGGGAGGCAGCTTTGCTGGCGAAGCGGCGGTAAATGCCACAGTCTGGGTGGTGTCAGGATTCTTCGGCCGAGCCGACGCCCAGCGGATCTAGGTCGGGTCTGCAAGTGTTGATGCTGCCGGCCCGTCCGTGACCAGGCTCGCGCCTACACAAACCGCCCGTAACGGCCATTGGAATAGAGCAGTGGTTGCTGGTCCGAGTACCAGCAATGCTCGACCCGGCCGAGCACCACCAGGTGCGAGCCCACCTGACTCAGCTCGGTCACCACACAATCAAACCCGGCACTGCTTGCCGCCAACGCCGGGTTGCCACTGCTCAGGCGCGTCCACGCATGCCGGGCAAAACGCTCCTCAGGCGGTAGACCACCGGCAAAATCGTTGGACACCTGCAGCGCATCGGCGCTCAACACATTCACCGCAAAGCGTCGCTGCTTGAGTAGATGCGGATAAATGCTGGCGCCGCTATTGACCGCAATCAGCACCGTTGGCGGGTCGGCCGTGACTGAACTGAACGCGGTGGCCGTCAGCCCGAAATCCCCTCGTCACTGCCGCAGGTGATGACATTCACTGACGCTGCGGTGTTACGCATCGCCAGCTTGAAACTGGCAGCGTCGACACTGGGCGCGATGGGTTTTTCGACAACAAGTACAGTCATGACTCACTCACCAGTAATCAACGAAGGGCCAGCTTCTGGCCGCGTAAAGTCTCGGCGATACGCTCGCGGCCATGCAGCGCCTCAATGCTTTTCAGGCGATTGAGCACCTGCTCGCTCCAGGACGGCGTGGTCTGTCCCTGCTCGCGGGCAAACGCGCCGGCCAGCGCTTCGTAGCCGCTGATGCGTTGCTGCTCATCGTCGGCAATGGTATAGGTCTCGCAGTGCAGCACCACAGGTTGCGGCAGGCGTGGCTTGATCGCTGCCGGGCGTGCCGGGTCGGGATGCCCGACCACCAGACCGAACACCGGAAACACCAGCGGCGGCAGTTGCAACTCATCGATCACCGCCTGCAGGTTATTGCGCAGCGCACCGATGTACACCGTGCCCAGGCCCAGCGATTCGGCTGCGACCACCGCGTTCTGCGCAGCCAGGGCCGCATCCAGGCTGCCGACCAGCAGGCTGTCGAGCAAGGCCGGTACTTCCAGCTCCAGACCCTGCACGTCAGCAATCCGCTGGGCGCGTGAGAAGTCGGCCAGCCAGACCAGAAACAGCGGCGCCTGACGAATGTGCTGCTGATCATTGGCCAGCGTTGCCAGACGCGCCTTGCGCGCCGGGTCTTGTACCGCCAGCAGACTCCAGGCCTGCAGGTTGGACGAACTTGACGCTGATTGCGCAGCGGCCAGCAAGGTTTCCAGGGTGCCCTCGGGCAACGGTGTATCCAGATACTGCCGCACGCTGCGATGGCCGAGCAGGGCTTCGATCACCGGGTTGGCTAACGCCGGGGCGTAGTCATCGGCCTGGCGATAGCGTTGTTGCCACAGGCTTTGCACAGTACTCATGCCGGTTCTCCAATGGTGTGTTCGGCCTGAGCGGCCAGGGCATGCCGGTTCTGTGGCACCGTCAGGCCCAGATGGCCACGCAGGGTGCTGTGCCGGTAGTCGTCGCGAAACAGCCCGCGCTCGCGCAGGATTGGCAATACCTCGTTGGTGAAGCGGGCGAAGTCGCTCGGTGCGCCGACATGAATGTTGAAGCCGTCGACTGCGCCTTCGCGGAACCAGCGTTCGATCTCGTTGGCGACAGTCAGCGGTGAACCGACAAAACTGGAATAGGGCTGGCCGAAACGCAGCGCCGCCTGGCGCACGCTGAGGTTCTGCTCGCGGGCCACGCGCTTGATGCGCTCGGCATGGCCGCGATAACCGTTGCTGCCCAGCTCACCCAGATCCGGGAACGGCCCGTCGAGGTCATACTGGCTGAAGTCGTGATAGTTGAATGGCCGGCCCAACTGAATCAGCGCCTTGTTCAGGTCCAGCTCACCCTTGCGCGCCCGCTCGATGGCCTGGGCCTGTTCGTCAGTATCAGCAATGATCGGGTCGATGCCGGGAAACAGCAGCACCTGCTCAGGATTACGCCCTGCCGCAGCGGCACGACGCTTGATGTCGGCGTAGTACTCCTGAGCATCTTCGAAGTTATCGACGCCGGCAAAGATGCCCTCGGCAATCGAAGCCGCCAGGCCGCGCCCGGACTCCGACACCCCGGCCTGGAAAATCACCGGCTGGCCCTGCGGCGAGCGGGAGATGTTCAGCGGCCCGGTGACCGAGAAGAACTCACCCTGATGGTCGAGGCGATGCTGTTTGTCCGGGTCGATGAAGCGCTTGGCGGCTTTGTCACGCGGGAAGGCATCGTCCTCATAGGAGTCCCACAGTCCTTGCACCACCGCCACATGTTCGTGGGCCCGGCGGTAACGCTCGCCGTGGTCGATGTGCTGCTCACGACCGAAGTTGCCGGCAGCGCCTTCAAGACCTGTGGTCACCACGTTCCAGCCGGCCCGGCCGCGGCTGATCTGGTCCAGCGAACCGAACTGGCGCGCCACGTTGAAGGGTTCTGTGTAAGAGGTGGTCAGGGTCGCCACCAGGCCAATCTTGTCGGTGGCGCCGGCCAGCGCCGAGAGCAGGGTCAGCGGTTCCAGGCGGTTGAGAAAATGCGGTGCGGAGTCGGGGGTGATATACGGGCTGTCGACGATGAACACAAAGTCGAACTTCGCCGCTTCGGCCGCACGGGCCTGCTGTTTGTACCAGTCGATATCGATGCTGGCGTCGCCAGGGATTTCCGGGTGCAGCCATTCATGCTGGCTGGTGCCGACGCCGGTGAGGATGGCGCCCAGATGCAGTTGACGTTGAGACATGATCAGAGTCCTTTATATCGGTTTACTGGCCTTGTCGCCGGCAGAGCCGCCTCCCACATAGCCAGTGGGAGGCGGCTCTGTCGGCGATTGCAGTGCGCAGCACTGCCAGAGGAGATCAATCAGCCGGCGTGGGCGGTCTTCGCCGAACCTTGTTGGGTGACCCGTGCGCGGATGCGGGGCAGCAGGTCCTGGCCATACTCGGCGGCATCGCGCAGTTGCTCGAAGCCGCGGAACAGAAAAGTAGTGATCCCGGCGTTGTAGTAATCCAGCGCCGCCTCGGCAACCTGATCGGCGGTGCCGACCAGCGAGGTGGAGTTGCCGGCCGCGCCGGTCAGCGCGGCGATTTCGGTCCACAGGCGTTTGTCGTGCACCTTGCGCTGGCTGGCCAGTTCGACCAGCCGCGCCGAGCCGATATTGTTGATGCCGACCTTGTCGCGGCGCTTGCCCTGGCGCAGGTGATGCAGATGCCGGGCGTCTTCCAGAATGCGCTCGGCGCGGGCCCAGGCTTCGGCTTCGGTGCCGCCCAGAATCGGCCGCAGCGACAGGCTGAAACGAATGTGTTGCTCGCGGCCATATTTGGCGGCGGCCTTGCGCACTTTGGCAATGCGCTCGCGCACCTGCTCCAGCGGCTCGCCCCACATCATGTACACGTCGGCGTGCTTGGCGGCGACTTCCACGGCGGCATCGGAGGCGCCCGAGAAGTAGATCGGCAGGTGGGGCTTTTGCAGCGGCTTGACCAGGGTCAGGTTGTCTTCGACGCGGTAGTGTTCGCCCTGATGATCGAACGGTTGGGTGCCGGTCCAGGTCTTGCGCACCACCTCCAGGTATTCGTCGGTGCGAGCATAGCGGGCGTCCTTGTCGAGGAAGTCGCCGTCGCGTTGCAGGTCGCCGCTGTCGCCACCAGTGATCACGTTGATCGAGGCGCGGCCATTGCTCAGGTGATCCAGGGTCGCAAACTGCCGGGCTGCGAAGGTCGGTGCCTGAAAGCCCGGCCGGTGGGCGACCAGCAGGCCAAGCTTGTCGGTCACGGCCGCCGCATAACTGGCGAGAATCATCGAGTCGGCAGAGCTGGTGCTGACCGCCAGCAAGGCTTTGTCGAAACCGCCGTATTCCTGGGCCTGGGCCAATGCCTTGACGAACGCCACGTCCACCACCGGACCACGCGGTGCCTGTGATTCGCTGCCTTCCTGAGGGCCGATCAGGCCGATAAATTCGAGACTCATAGCGGGTAAACTCCTGTTGATCCTGTGGAAGGTGCCTCTAAAAACTACCTGCGTTGCCATCGCTGCGTTAAAACCAGGCTCAGGATGCTCATTTACAACCGTAAACTCCGCTCCTTCGCCTGTTTTTGCCTTGCGCTGGCTGCCTCGCCTACGTTTTTAGAGACACCTTGGGCGCCGCTCTGCATGGAGCGGCGTCGTGATGCACGTCAGGGCAATAGGGCGATACTAGGAGGGGTGGTTTTTATATGCAAAGAACGTATAAAAATATCGTTATATTATTTTCAGTGGTTATTTATTGGCTGGCTCTATTCAGCCGTTGTGGTTTTCGTAAGCCAAGGTGTTCTCGTAACGTCGTGCCTTGATACTCGGTACGAAATAACCCGCGGCGTTGCAGTTCGGGCACCACCTGTTCAAGAAAACGCTCGGCACCGCCGGGCATGTACGGGGCCATGATCACGAAGCCGTCGGCAGCGTTCTGTTCCAGCCACTGCTGCATCTGGTCGGCCACTGTTTGCGGCGAGCCGATGAATTTGGCGAAGGCCAGGCTGGAGGCATACCAGCGGCCCAGTTGTTCGAGCGTCCAGCCGGCTTCGATGGCATTGCCGATCACCACGTCGAAGCGGCCCTTGCTGCCGCGAATCTGCTCGCGGATGTCGGGCACCGGCGCGGTCGGGTCGTGCCGGGCGAGGTCGTAGTTCATGCTTGCCGACATGAACGCCAGGCCGGCGATGGGCAGGATTGATTCGTCCAGTCGTGCGGCCAGTTCATGGGCCTGCTGGTCGGTGTCGGCAATGATCGGGTACAGGCCCGGCAGCACCTTCACATCGTCTGGCTGGCGTCCGGCATCTACCACCTGTTGCTTGAAGATACGGTAGAACGCCTGGGCCTTTTCCAGCGTCGATTGCACCGGGAACACCACCTCGGCGTTTTGCGCGGCCAGCGACTGGAACGCAGCCGATACGCCGGCCTGGATCAGCACCGGGTGGCCCTGCGGCGGGCGCGGCAGGTTCAACGGCCCGCGCACTTTGAAGTGCTCACCGTCGTGGTTCAGGTAGTGCAGCTTGCTGGCGTCGGCATAACGACCGCTGGCCTTGTCCGCAACAATCGCCTCGTCTTGCCAGCTGTCCCACAGCCCGCGCACCACATCGAGAAACTCGGCCGCCTTGGCATAACGCTCGGCATGGCCCAGGTGCTGGTCGAAGCCGAAGTTGCGCGCCTCACCGTCGTTGACCGAGGTCACCGCGTTCCATGCCGCGCGGCCGCCGCTGAAGTGGTCCAGGGTGGCGAACTGGCGGGCCGCGTGGTACGGCTGGTGGTAGCTGGTGGAAATGGTCGCGCCCAGGCCAATGTGCGAGGTCAGCACGCTCAGTGCCGAAAGCAGCGCGAGCGGTTCCGGTGAGCCATTCGGTCGCCAGCTCACGGCGGCGTCGAACGAGCCGCCATGAATATCGTCCAGCGCCAGTTTGTCGGCGACAAACAGCATATCCAGCCTGGCCGCCTCGGCCTTTTGCGCAAGCTGCTGATACCAGCGGATGTCCAGCGCATTGCCGGTTTCTGCCTCCGGCAAACGCCAGCCCGCCAGATGCGTGCCAGCGTGGCTGACGAACAGCGCCAGGTGCAATTGGCGATTTACCGGTGGCTGGGTCATTGCGCCGCCTCAGGCTTGCGCACCCGGTGCGGGATATCGTTATCGGCAATCAGCACCCGTTCCATCACCCGCTCGAATTCGCCGTAGTTGTAGACCGGGTAGTGCAGCAGGGCGCGGTTGTCCCAGAACGCCACGGTGCCGGGAGTCCACTTGAAGCGCACCTGGTATTCGGGGTTGCTGAATTCCTTGAGCAGTTCGGCGACCAGCGCTTTGCTGTCTTCTACCGACCAGCCGATAAACTGCGGCGACATCGAGAAGTTGATGAAGATCGCGTCTTCGCCTGTTTCAGGATGGGTGCGCACCAGCGGGTGAGCGAGGATCGGATAGGCATAGCCGACCTTGTCCAGCGACGACTTGAAGTTATGCGTCACGTACAGGTTGTCGATGCGCGCTTTGAGTTCATCAGATAGCCCGCGATACACCAGGCCGGCATCGGCCCATACCGTATCGCCGCCCAGCTCGGGCAACGCCACCGCGCGCAACACCGCGCCCCAGGTCGGCTTGAGCATCCAGCTGGTGTCGGTGTGCCACCGGCCCTTGGGCGCATTGCCGTAGGCTTCGCGAGCCTCCCTGGCGAGGATCAGATGGGCCTGGGGCTTGCTGTGGTCCTGCTTCTTGGTGGTCGGGTGCTCGTACAGTTCACCGAACTGCCGGGCAAAGGCGATCTGCTGTTCGCTGTTGATGTGCTGGTCGCGGAAGAACAGCACCTTGTGCTTGAGGATCAGCGCGTGGACCTCGTCACGTTGCTGAGCACTCAGCGGGCGACTCAAATCAATACCGCTGATCTCGGCCCCGACAGTGGGTTCCAGCGGCTTTACGCTGAGCGGTGGAGTGATGGATACAACGTTTTCTGCGGGCATGCTGTAGTCCTCTTGTGGTTACGGTAATAGCGGTGGCAGGAGCGGCTTTAGCCGCGAAGCAATCACTGACGCTTACCAGTCATACGAAACCCGCGCGTAATAGAACGCGCCGTTCAGCCCGTACGGGCTGAAGCTGCCGTAGGCGTCGGGGTTGTTGATCTCGGTGGGGTTGCTGCTGCCCAACCCGGTGGCGGTCGGGGTCGGGTCCTGTTTGTCGGGGCGTACGCCGAACAGGTTGTTGGCGCCCAGCGACAGAGAAATGTTGTCGGTCAGCAGGTAGGTCACGTCCAGATCGGTGATCCACTTGGCGCCGAAACGCTGATCGGCGGCGGCGCTGGTGCCGGCCTCGGTGTACTTGCCGTAGCGGCTCACTTGCAGGTCGGTGATGAAATCTCCGACCTTCCAGTGACCGCCCAACACCAGCTTGTCGCGCGGCGAGCCCTCGGTCAGGTCGGTCTGCGCCTGATGACCGAAAATCACATAATTGCTGCCCAGCAGGCTGTCGACGGTGCCGTTGCGCTTGATGCCTTCGAGGGTGGTGCGGTTGTAGCTGTATTGCGCCGACCAGCGCACCGTACCGAAGCGGCCGTAGTCACTGTGCAACTCGCTGACCAGATCGATACCGTCGGTGCGGGTGTCGACGCCGTTCATGTTGTATTGCGCCGAGTACAAATCGTTGATGCCCAGCGAAGCCAGGGTGTCGCGCACCCGGCTCGAGGTGCCGGTGTCGCGGATGATCTCGCTCTTGACGATGCGGTCTTTGATCTCGATGCGGTAGGCGTCCAGCGTCACCCGTGCATTGCGGGTTGGCTCCCACGACAGGCCGACGCTGAAGTTGGTGGATTTCTCCGGCTCCAGATCCCGCGCCCCCAGCGCCTGGGCAGCGGTGCTACTTGGCGGCAGGTAGCGGGCCAGGAGTAACTGGGTGGTGCCATCGGGCAGCAGGGTCGCGGTGTTCTGGGTCACCGAGAAGGTCTGCTGGGCCAGCGACGGTGCCCGAAAGCCGGTATTGAAGGTGCCGCGCAACGCCAGGCCGGGCGCCAGTTCATAGCGGCTCGACAGCTTGCCGCTGGCGGTGTTGCCCGAGCTGTCGTCGTAGTGCTCGAAGCGAAACGCCGCGCTGGTGTAGAGCTTCTCGGTCAGATTGGTGCCGGCGTCCAGATAGAAGGCCACGCTGTCGCGGTCCAGGGAACCGGCATCCACCACCGAGGTGCCGGTAAACGATTGCAGCCCGGCGGTAGGGCGTTGCCCGGCACGCGGATGACCGGCCGGGTACACATAACCGCCGTCGCGGTAGGAGTCCGGCTCGCCGGCACCTTGCACATACTTTTCCCAACGGTGCTCGACCCCGGCTGAAAACTGCAGCGGTCTGGGCAGGCCGATGTCGAATGGCCGGGTGAAATCCAGGTTACTGGTCCACTGCTCGAACTCCAGCGAGCCGAGGTAGAAGTCAGTCTTGCTGGTGGGGCCGATGGACGAGTTGAGGGTGTTCTGCGCACCGAGCCGTACGTCGTCCTTGCCATAGGTGGTGCTCAGGTCGTAACCCCAGCCGCCGACATCGCCCTTGCCGCCGAACGCGACCTGAAAGTCCTGCTCGTCGATCAGCCGCTGGGCATGAAAGCCGTCGGGGACGATCTGCGGGATCGAGCCCAGATTGGTCGCCCGAAAGCTGCCGCGGGTGTCGACAATCGTCCGGTCGCTGTAGGTCGAAAACGAATACAGCTTGAGGTTGTCGTGAATCGGCAGTTCGGCGTTGTACGACAGGTTATAGACCTCGTCGCGGTTGGAGCGGCCATAGCCTTTCTCCAGCAGTCGGTCCACCGAGCCTTCCCGTGGGTCGGGGCTGGCACCTGGGGTGCCGAACGGCACTGACTGGCCATTGAGTACCGGGTAATACCAGGCGCCTTGAGCATCGCCTGCGGCATAGGATGGGCCTTGCAGGCGAATGTCCAGCGAGGTGTTGAAGAACCCACCGTTCTGGCCCAGCGCGAAGCCGCCATTGAGCGCGGTTTGTACCAGATCACCGGGCTTGTCTTGCTGCTGACCGGTAGTGACGCTGGCGCTGCCACCTTCGGCCTGGCTTTTGAGGATGATGTTCAGCACCCCGGCAATCGCATCGGAGCCATACTGCGCCGACGCGCCGTCGCGCAGCAGTTCGATGCGCTCGATGGCGGCGGTGGGAATCAGGTCCAGATCCACCGGCACGCTGCCGCTGGCGATGCGCGCAAAGTTGTTGTACACGGCGGTGTTGTGGCGCCGCTTGCCGTTGACCAGCACCAGCAGGTGATCCCCGGACAGACCACGGATCGACACCGGCCGCACCGACGAGGAGGTCCCGCCACCGGCCTGGGCCGGTGCACTGAACGACGGCACGATCTTGCCCAGCGCTTCACGCAGGCTGGCCTTGCCGGCCTTGCGGATCTGCTCGCCGCTGATGATATCGATCGGCGACGGGCTCTCGGCTACGGTCAGGGTGTTGCCACGGGTGCCGGTGGAAATCACCGACACCGTGCCCAACACGGTCTCGGCGTCGGCAGCCTGGACTGCACTGGCCAGGCCACACAGCAGCAGACCGCAAAACGCGGGCGAGCGCGGGCCTGACTGCAGACGGAGGTATGCATTCATGAAGCATTTCCTTATGGGGGCATCGCAAGAGCGGCCGGGCGGCGATCCGCGTTAGCCGCGAAGACCGCCTGGCTGCTAAAGCCAATACCGTTCGATTAGACCTGCGGGAGTGGGAGGCCGGCGCTTCGGTTGCCCAGCGAAGACGGCGGCACATTCGCAGTAGAGGCTGCGACTTACTGGCCTCTTCGTCGGTATGCCGCCCAGACCAGGCTCGCTCCCACAGGGTCCGTAGGGCTTATCTGGACGGTATTGCGGCTAACGCCGCCGCTGCGGGCAAACCGCGCACGGTATTGAAGCTCGGATCGAACCCTTTGGAGACGTCCACCGGCTTGCTGAGAATGCCTTCCTCGCGGTAGATGTCGGCGGTTTGCTGCAGGTTGGCGACCACCTGGTGGGTAATCGCGACCTTCTGGAAATCCGTGGCCTCGGCGCTGGCCAGATGCACTTCCACCGGCAGCCCGGTGACCTTCGCCTGAGCCTGGGCGTACTCCTTGGGATGCTGGTTGGCCCAGGCCCAGGCGCGGTCCAGACGTTGCACAAAATCATCGAGCTGCACGCGTTTTTCGGCAATCGCCTTGCTGGTCGCGGCGGTGTACAGGTGGTTGGTCAGCAGGTCGTCACCCTTGCGCAGAATGCGTGCGCCGTTCTGGGTGATGGCGATGGTGGTGTAGGGATCCCAGGTCGACCAGGCATCGGCGTTGCCGCTTTCCAGCGCGCTGCGGGCATCGCTGGGCAACAGGTTGACGAAGGTGACGTCCGAGCTTTGCAGCCCGGCATCGCGCAGCGCCTTGATCACCAGAAAGTGGCCGATGGAACCACGGTTGGTCACCACCCGCTTGCCTTTGAGATCCGCAGCGGTTTTCAGTGGTGAATCCTTGGGCACCAGAATCGAAGTCGAGAAGCGTCCATCGGCGTGGGTAATGCTGACCACCTTCAACGGCGACCCGGCTCCGAGCGCAAACACGTAAGGCGCATCGCCCAGCCCGCCGACATCCACCGCCCCGGCGTTCAGGGCTTCGCCCAGCGGCGCGGCGGCCGGAAACTCGGAAAACTCGATGGTGTAGGGCACATCCTTGAGTTCACCGGCCGCCTGCAACAGCAACTTGTATGAAGATTTCTGGTTGGCGACTTTCAATGGCGCGAGGTCGGCGGCCTGGCTCAGAGTGCTGAACAGCAAAGAGCCGCCAAGCAGGGCGGTGCCAATCAGCGAGGCGAGCAGGGAACGGGTTGGCATAGAGGGCTCCTGACCAGGGCCGCAAGGTCCTGGATCAATCGTGGCAATGGCCTCCACCAGGAAAGGGGTCGGGTATGGATCAGACCTTATCCCTATAAGAAATGACTGTGAAAGTCTTTTTCGCTCTAAGCTAATTATGAAAAATGGTTATCTATTGGTTTTTTAATAATCAGATATTTGTATGTCTTTGGGTTGGCTATCTGCCATGCGTCATCTGTGTCTGTTGCTCAGACTCAGTCCACGACGCGCAGCCAGGGCCAGCGTGCCTGGTAGCTGCTGGCCTTGTTGGCAAACAGTTCCGCTTCGGTATTCAGTGGGTTGATGCGCAGCAGTCCCTGGTCGATATCGTCCAGCCCGTAAGGCGCATAGAGTTCGCCGCTGTCGAGTTCAAGCCCTACGCAGGTCCCGGCGATCAGGTAACGATCAATACCGTCGCGGGTAGATTGCAACTGTGGGTAAGGCCTGGCGAAATGCTCGCCGTACCAGAGATGAACCCGGGCTTGGTTCTTGAATTCGATGGTTACATCAAGATCCTTGAACAGAATTCCGGCTCGCTGAATCACCGCGTCTTCGGCTTCCCACGACAGGTCTGTGTCGAAGTAGAACACGTCGTAGTCCTTGATTCCCCAGCCCGGCGCCAGCCCTGAGCGCTGATTCCACACGGCCTGGAACAGACAACCGGCAACCAATGCGCATTGCTCCAGACCCAGTTCGGGCAAGCGCCGGATCAGCTCGGCATTCACCGGATCGTTTGAGGCTATGGCTATCAGTTGCTGGTGGGTCAAAGACATGCGTGTTCTCGGTTGGTGTGGATCAGCCGAGGTTACCCGAGATTGCAGTCAACGGATGTGGGAGGCCGCTCTGCGGCGACTGCTGCGGCACGAACGAGGGAGATAGTCCGGTCATGCTGGCTCTGTCATTCGCTCGCCGTGCGAGTCCATTTGGCGAGGCATTGTCATGGGGGAAGCAGAGACTTTTGCCGCACGCATAAAAAACCCGCCGAAGCGGGTTCTTTGTCCATACCGTTCCAACTCCCTGTCAGCAGTATCCTTTCACGGTCGATCATCCTTGATCCTGGTGAGCTTCCTGTTCACCAGTGGTTGGATCCAAATATAGGCGTGTCGGCCATGCAGGCAAATGGCAATTGTTCGCTATCCTGTGTAAGCCTTTTGCTATATCGACAGTTTTTTGGTCTGCACGTCTAACGGACGGCATGTTGCTGAGTATCCGGCAAGCTGCAGGTAAAGGACTCAGCGTTCTGCAGATCGCCCTGGCCGCTGTAGCGGGCTTCGAGCGGGTAGGGGCACAGCGGCCGGCTGCGGCCGGGGAAGGCGTTGCCGGTGGCGATCAACTGCTGCGGTGGTGTGTTGTGGTCTTGCCAGTCTTGCAAGGCCTGTAACGGATCGAAGTTGTCCAGCGCCGGGCCATCGCCGCAGTGCGCCATACCCGGCACCATGAACAGCCGTGCCCACTGGCCGAGCGGTTGCTGGCCGCCGTTGTCACGCGCCAGACGGTGCCAGTAATGACGCAGGTCGTTGGCCGAGAATACCGGGTCACTGTTGCCGTGGATCACGATCAGCTTGCCGCCATTGGTGATGAAGCTCGACAGCTGAGTGCCGGTCGGGTCGTTGATGGCGCCGGTTTCTGCCACGGCGGCGGCTGCCTGGTCGAAGTCCACTTCAGCCAGGGTCAGGTTGGGGTTGGGCGGGGTCATGAAGTAATAGCCCAGCGAGTTGGGCGTCAGGGTGGCGTTACGCGCGTTGGGCTGGCCGGTTTGCGAGGTGCCCAGCTTCCAGGCTCGCCAGCCATCGCTGGCAATCCCGGCATCCCACGGCCAGTTGGCGTACAAGCTGCGGCCCTGGCTGTCTTTGGCGCCGTCGAACACCGTGCGCAAAGCCTGGACCTTGGCGGCCGACAGGCACTGGCCCTGGCCGTCAGCGGTGCATTGCAGGTCAGCGGGGTCGAAGCGGCACTGGCTCATGGCATCAATGCTGCCGTCGCGGGCACCGTCCAGCGCATCGCAGCGTTCCAGCACCTTGCGGCTGACCAGGCTCATGTCGTCACGGGTCAGGGATTGGGCGAGGATCGGCTCACCGGCAGCGGTGCGCGGTGCTGCGGCTTCCAGAGCGCGGGTGTCCCAGGCCTGTGCCACGGCGGCGCGCGACAGGCGCAGGCCGGGGTTGCCGGCAATGATGCCGTCGAACTCGGTCGGGAAGCGTTGCGCGGCCATTAACGCCGCCCGCCCGCCATTGGAGCAGCCCATGAACACACTGTGCTCGGGGCCACGCCCGTAATGCTCGGCCAGCAGCTGTTTGGCCTGGCGGGTTACCTGGCCGATGGCCGCGTAGGCGTAGTCCAGCCGCGCCTGCTGGTCGAGGCCGAAGCGCGCATCACTGCTGTCTTTGCCCGCATGCCCGGAATCGGTGGCCACCACCGCATAGCCACGGTTGAGCGCGGGCAGGGCGCTGGCGCCGCGAAACGGAATGGCGCCCAGCGCCTGGTTCACCACCCCGTCCATGCCGCCACCGCCCTGGAACAGAAAGCGGCCGTTCCAGTCCTGCGGCATGCGCAGCTCGAAGCGAATGCCGTACGCCTGGCCGTCGCTGCCCTGACGCGGGTTGATCAGCCCCTCAACCAGGCAATGGGCCGGCATCGCGGCTTTGGACAGGGCCTGGCCGGTCAGTGCGGCGCGGCCGGGGTTGGCTTTGGGGATTTCACCGGCGGGCACATTGAGGGTCTTGAGCAGTTGCACCTGCGGATCGTTACTGGCGAGCCCGGCGCAGGCGTCGCTGGCCGCCTGAGCGACAACCGGAAAAGCGAAAAGCGGCAGGCTGCAGAAGGTAAGGCGAGTAACCAATGACATTAAGAATTCCCTTTGCTTGTTGTGGTAGTTGGGAAAGACGAGCTATAAAGTTAATAGTATTAACTAAATGCCCGGTCAAGCTTTTCCTTACCTACAACAACAAAATGGAGTTTCTCCATGCGTCATCCCATCGTTCTGTCGCTTGCCTTGCTTGCCGTCCATCAAGCCCATGCCGCTGAAAGCGCGCCACCGCGCAGCGAGCTGGTTTATGAGGCCATCGTCGATATCGAACCTGCGGTCAGTCTCGGACAGGGACCGCTGGGCGAGCGGCGCATGGTGCCGATTGCTGGCGGTGAGTTTCACGGTAAAGGCCTGGCCGGCAAGGTGCTGGCGGGCGGCGCTGACCGGCAGTTGATCCGCAGCGACGGCGTGCGCGAGCTGGACGCGATCTACGAGATGCAGACCGACGACGGGGTGATCCTCAGCGTGCGCAATCAGGTGCTGGTGCGCGGCGAAGGCGCCGAGCGCTATGCGTTTTCGCGCATCACCGTCGATGCGCCCAAAGGCCGTTACGAGTGGCTTAACCAGTCACTGTTCATCGGCACCCTGACCAGCCTGCGACCGGCGCGCAATGCGGTGTCGATCAAGGCTTACCGGATTTACTGAACCCCTCAGTCGTCGCGGGTCAGCACTTCCAGCAGTTCGATCTCAAAGGTCAGATCCGAGCCTGGCGGGATACTGCCGACCTTGCGGTCGCCATAACCCAGCGCCGCCGGCACCCGCAGTTTGCGCTTGCCACCGACGCGCATGCCCATCAGGCCTTGATCCCAGCCCTTGATGACCCGACCGGTGCCGATCACACACTGAAACGGCTTGCCGCGTTCGGCGGATGAGTCGAACACCGTGCCGTCGGCCAGCCAGCCGGTGTAGTGCGTGGTGATCAGGGCGCCCTTGACCACGGCCTTGCCGTCGCCTTCATGCAGGTCGGTGATTTGCAGGGTATCGCTCATGCGGGTGCTCGTTATGAACAAAGAAAGGGCGGGCTTTTTCGCAGGAAACGCCCTGCGGCGCAAGTGGCCGTCTACCGCTCGTCGGCTGCGCTGCACTTCATTACCGGCGACTTTCTCTGACCTGTATGCGCAGACGTTCTGTGCCCAGACAGGAGAGCCATCATGACCATCGAACACAACGGACCGCAAAGTGCATATCCGGACCCTGCGGAAAGGGTCGCTGATACCGGGGAAGGGCATGGTCCTGGCCTGGAGCAGACCGCTTCCGAGCCGCATCAGGGCGTTGATGAACATGGCGCTGAAAAAAGGCCCGTCGACTGGAGCCCGCCGCCCGGCAATCCAGGCTCGGATCAGGACGCCCAGACCCAGCGCAGAAATGGCGGTGCCGATACCGATAGCCAGATCGATGCGCAGTAGAAGCCATGGCGAGTGACGCAGATGCGACCGATCAGAGTGCTGACCACGCGGCTACGCTGCCTGTTGATCAGCCGCTGGAGCCTGCACCTCTTGATCTGCCCGACGCTGATCCTCAGTGGCCCGGTGACCCTGACCGGTTACCGGCCACCGATGAGCCAGCTATTGCGGATCTTGAGGAGCTCGCCCCGGACTCGCTACCGTCCTCTCATCATGAATCGTCAACCGGATAGGTATTCCTGAGGCACAGGTGATAGTGGCAGAATGGGTCCCTGCTCTAATAAAAACCATCAAGGAACGCTCATGGCCGCTCTCGATAACTCCCAGTCCATAACCGCCCTGTATGTGGCCGCCTTCGGACGCGCCCCTGATAAAGGCGGGCTGGCTTATTGGAATGCGCAGATGGATGCAGGTTTGACCTTCGATGAGGTCATTGGCAGTTTTTTGCTCAGTAAAGAAGCGACTTTGATGGTTGGACCTGACATCACTGATCAGGGGCTGTTGAATAGCCTGTACCAGAACACATTGAGTCGCACCCCCGATATTGGGGGTGGCCAGTATTGGCAGGGGCGTCTGGATAGTTTGCAGGATCGCGCCATCATGATTCACGAGTTTATCGATGCGATCGTGAATGGCACCGGCAGTGACCAGCAATTGCTGCAAAACAAGCTTGAGGTCGGTCAGAAGTTCGCGGCGTCAGTGTCTGGAAACAATCTTGTCTACGCCAAGGCAATGTTGACCTACGTCACCAGTGACGCAGGCTCACTGACCGTGGCACAGGCGATCAATAATTACTTTGATAATCCCGTCGTTGCGCCAGCAACGCCTAAAGCGATCAGTTTTGAAGGCCGTACGCTGGGCGCTTTTTCAACGGACGATACAACGCTGGCTACCTTTACGGTCGGCTCAGGAGATGAGTGGGACATCCCGAATTCGTTCAATCAGATCAAGCTCGACGTGAATGGCACCCGCTTGAAGATATACGCCGACATGCCTGTGGGTGCCTCGATTCAGTTGGGGGGCACGACCTTGAGCATCGTAGATGCCAATAATGTGTTCAAAGACTTTAAGGATGTAAACGTCCTCAACGTCGGCGATGGTGCGACACGAAGCATTTTCACCGTGACTGACAAGGACACGGTGACAATTGATATATCTGGCATTGCGATCACTAGCACCGGATTTGAGTTTTCGATTCTGGGCTGATACCACTTCTGCTCAATCAGGCCCGCAGGGCGCTGCATTCGCCAGCAGAGCTGCCTCCCACAGTTTTGTGCCGAGCATTGGTTTTGTGCTTACTCGGCACCTTGTGGGAGGGTGCTCTGCTCGCGAGCAGGTCAGTAAAATCACTGCATCTGCTGCGAATCTGCTGGCCTGTTGGTCGGTAGCCGGAGCGCCGGCCGGCCACTCTCTCCACGCTAATGGACCCGTATTGGCCCGGTAGCATCAAAGATCGTACCGCACGCTCAACAGCACGGTGCGTGGGTCGTTGATCACGTAGTGCGAGGTGTTGCTCGCCGCTGAATAACTCACCCCTTGCGGATAGGCGCGGTCGAGGATGTTTTTCACTGAAACCGTGGTGGTCCAGTGCCCGTCGCCGCTGCTGTAGCTGGTGGCCGCATTCCAGAAGCCCTGGGCCGGCACCTCGTAGATGTCGGCGTTGAGCGGGTTGGCGTATGAGCGGGTCTGGTATTGATAATCGGTGCTGGCCACCAGCGCGCCGGGCAGGTTCACCGGCACCGTCCAGCTCAGGCCCAGGCTGGCGTTCCATTTTGGGGCGAAGATCATTTCCTTGCCGTCGGCACTTACCCCCGGACCACTGGCATTCTGGAAGTCGTCGTACTGGCTTTTCAGGTAACCGAGGTTGGCGGTCAGGCGCAGGTCGCGGGTCAGCAGTGCGGTGTTTTCCAGCTCTACACCATAGGTGTGGGCGCTGCCGACGTTGGTGCGCAGGTTGGCGCTGATTGCCGGGTCCCAGGCGTTGGTCTGCAGGTCGTCATAGTCGTTGTAAAAGAACGCGAGGTTGCTGCGCAGGCGGCCGTCGGCAAAGTCGCCCTTGAAGCCGATTTCGTAAGTGGTGACGTTTTCCGGGTCAAAGCCCTGTTCAGCCGCTACCCGGGTCGGGGCGCGGTTGTCGAAGCCGCCGGCCTTGAAGCCGCGGGCGACATAACCGTACTGGATCAGATCATCGGTCCAGGTGTATTCCAGACCAATTTTAGGGCTGACTGAAGACCACGACTCGCTGGTTTCGGCACTGAAGTTGATGCCGGTGATTTGCCGCGCCGGGGTAATGGCGTAGTTCTGGTAATCGAAGTTCTTGTGCTCGTAGGTGTAGCGCAGCCCGGTGGTCAGCGACAGGCGTGGGGTCAGCTTGTAATTGCTCTGGCCATACAGCGCGTAGCTTTCGGTGTCGGTGGTGCTGTACTGGCCGCTGGCGTTGACCCGGTCGGTCGCTACCGAGTAGGTCAGGCTGTCGCGCTCGGCACGAAAGCGCTCTTTATAAAGGAACAGGCCCAGGGTGTAGCTGAAGCGCTCATAGTCACCATTGAGTTGGAACTCCTGGGTCGCATAACGCTGCTTGTAGGTGATCAGGTTGTTCTGGATCGGCGAGGCATTGCCGCTATTGGCTTTACCGGAGTTGTCGTAGTCCACCGGCTGGTCGAACTCGGACCAGGCGGTGACCGACTTGAACTTGAGGTTATCGTCGATGCTGTAGATCGCCCGCAGCACGGCGCTGCCCTGGTCGAGCTTGTTCTTCGGCGTCAGGCTGTTGTAGGTGGTGAACTTGTCATAGTGCTCGTTGGCCACGTTGAATGGCGTGTAGCTGGTGGTATCGCCACGGTCGACGGTGGCGGCCAGGGTCAGTTGCACATCCCACGGCGATTGGTCCGGCGCCCAGCGCAGCTTGCCGCGATAACTCTGGATGTCGACGTTATTGACGTCCTTGTCGGTGGTGCGGTTGTGCACGGTGCCGTCGCGGGTCAGGCGAATCGCCGAGAAGCTGCCATACAGGGTGTTGTCCACCAGCGGGCCACTGACCAGCAGGCGAGCGTTACGCGCGTCATAGTTGCCGGCGCCCAGCTCGAAGAAACCACGGCTGCTCTGGTCGGGGTCACGGGTGATGACCCGGATCGCCCCGGCCGCGCTATTGCGGCCGTACAGCGTGCCTTGCGGGCCACGCAACACCTCGACCCGTTCCACATCGTTGAAGTCCAGCATCGATGAAATGGCGCGGGGGATGTACAGGTCATCGGCATACACCGCAACAGCCGCTTCCTGGATCGGGTCGGTCTCGCCGATCCCGCGGATCCCGTAGGTCTGTGCGCTGTAGGAAATCGACTGACGCGGCAGGGTCAGGTTCGGCACCCGGCCAGACAGGTCACGCACGTTGTTGATTTGCTGGTCCTGCAAGGTGGTCTGGTCAAAGGCGCTGATCGCCACCGGGGTTTTTTGCAGGTTTTCTTCGCGGTGTTCGGCGGTGACCGTCACCGTGGGCAAACGGTCTTCTTCGGCAGCACTGGCCAGCGCCGGGACGCCCAGAGTCATGGCCAGCAGCAGCGGTTGCAAAGGATAAGGGATGTTGGGCATTGATACGTTTCCTGTCATGCAGCGATCGGGGTCGTGATGTCGGAAACTGCTGAGCGGCGGGCACTGGAAAGTCGGCGGCAGTTCGCCCGCCCCACACGCGGCAACAGAAGTCCATGGCCTCCGCCATGTCGTGGGGTCGGGTTGGATAAAAGATATGCTTTTTAAAAAAGCCGAGGAAAGCATATTTGGCTATAAGCTAATCATGCTTTTTAAGAATTATTATTGATTTTAATATTAATTAATCTGATTTAATTCGTGCTGCTTCCGATACCTGCTGCATCAGTCTGCGCTGGAATTTTCTCCGGCTGCTGATAAAACCGCCACGACCGTGGTCTGATAGCCATCTGTAACCATCCAGGCAAGCTCGATCATGACTGACACATCTTCCTGCGCAACGCCTCAACTGCTCGCTGACCCGACCCTGACCACCGCCTGGGATCTGCTGCGCGACCCGCAACAGCCCCTGCCAGTAGCCGACCGTGGCGCGCCATGGGCCGGCGGCTGGAGCCTGGGCCGGCCGCCGGGCATCACGCCGGCGCAATGGCCGCTGAGTCCGGTCTACGGTTACCCGTTGCGCCACGCCTTCACGCTGCATGTGCCGGCGCAGTATCGCGGCCAGGGTGAGCCGTTCGTGGCGTTGAGCCTGTTCGTCGATGACCAGTTCGAAGAGCTGGAGTCCAGTGAGGCTATCGAAGCATTCTTTGCCGCACCTCTGGCTGACGAACCACCGGCTGATGCGCATCTGCTGCCGTTCTGGACCCATCGGCAGGCGCGCCACCCAAAGCAGTTCGACATGAGTGACATTCTCGGCACCCATTACGCGGCCATCTGGTTGACCCAGGCCGAGTTTGACGCGGCGTTGTGCGAGCCGCCGGCACTGAGCGGCAATCCGCTGCTGGGCAAGGCGCCACGTTGGCTTGAGCACAGCTATTTCGAATACCTGGGGTATGAAAAAGTGCGTAACCCAGGCTCCGATGCTTATGAGTGGCTGCCCGGTGAGGGCCGGGAGGCGGGTATCGACACTGCCTTTGCCATCCGCGCCGAACAGCGCGAGGACGACCCGAATGTCGGCAAGCCGCCACGCGAGTGGGATGAGGAGTGCAAGGACAGCGGTTATATCCAGGGCTTTAGCGATGCCGGTACGGCGCAGAATCTGGAGCGCTGGCATGCCCGCAATCACCTTGGCGGGACCATGTTCCCGGTGCAGGGCTACCCGGAATTCGGCCCGCGCTATCTGGAGATCGAAGAGGATTTCGGCGGCTTCAACTTCGGTAGCGGCAACGGCCAGATCGACCTGGTGAAGATGGAGCTGGACTGGGCCTGCTGATGTGCAGAAGACCCGGCCCCTTACTGCTCGCCTCGATACTGTTCTATTAGACGTGTGGGAGCTGGCTTGCTGGCGAAGGCGGCGGCACATTCGCAGCAGATGCTGTGACTTTCCTGGCCCTTTCGTCGGAATGCCGCCCAGACCAAGGTCGCTCCCACAGAGATCAGTAGTGCGGCTGGCGTGACGCTCAGGCGGCGCTGAAGGTCTTGTGCGGGTCGATGACGAATTTCTTCGGCACGCCTGCATCGAACTCGCCGTAGCC
>NZ_JANJFL010000043.1:0-25212 GCF_024584215.1 Pseudomonas sp. LJDD11 | reverse complement strand
ACCATTTCGATGTTCCACTACCGCAACCATGGCGCAGCCGATGGCCGGGTAGTGGCGGGGCTGGTGGTGCCGGAAGATGAACACGACCTGGTCCAGGACACCCTGCAAGAGATTGGTTACCCCTATTGGGACGAGACCAATAACCCGGCGTATCGGCTGTTTCTTGGCTAAGTCAGATTTATCGCACCTAGAAACACAGTGATGGTCAATGAAGGTATCGCCCTGTGGACGCTACCTTCATGCCAGACGCCATCGCCGCCGACCAGCTCCCCCCTGACCTGCATTACGTCGACGACAGCGAGCCCGGCTTTAGCCGCAAGCTGCTGCGCGGCAAATTTGCCTATTTTGACCTGGACGGCCAACGGATCCGCGACAAGGCCGAGATCCAGCGCATCAACGCCCTGGCCATCCCGCCGGCCTATACCGATGTGTGGATCTGCGCCGACCCGCGCGGCCATCTGCAGGCCACCGGCCGCGATGCGCGCCAGCGCAAGCAGTACCGCTATCACCCGCGCTGGCGGGAAATCCGTGACCAGAACAAGTACGCGCGCATGATTGCCTTCGGCAGCGCCCTGCCCAAGGTGCGCAAGCAGCTTGAAGCGCAGATGAGCCAGCCCGGCATGGGCCGCGACAAGGTGATCGCCACCGTGGTCAGCCTGCTCGACGCGACGCTGATACGCATCGGCAACTCGCGCTACGCCCGTGACAACCGCTCGTTCGGCCTGACCACATTGCGCAACAAGCATGTGGACATCAAAGGCAGCGAAATCCTCTTCCAGTTTCGTGGCAAAAGCGGCGTGGAGCACCAGATCAGCATCAAGGACCGGCGCATGGCTAACATCATCAAGCGTTGCATGGAGTTGCCGGGCCAGAACCTGTTTCAGTATCTGGACGCCGACGGCCAGCGCCACGGCATCAGCTCATCGGACGTCAACGCCTACCTGCATACCCTGACTGGCGCCGACTTCACTGCCAAGGACTACCGCACCTGGGCCGGCAGCGTGTTGGCCCTGACGACCTTGCGCAAGCTGGATTGGGAACCGGAAAGCGACGCGAAGAAGCATATCGTCGAGATGGTCAAAAATGTCGCCCGCCAGTTGGGCAACACTCCGGCGGTCTGCCGCAAGTGCTATATCCACCCGGCGGTGCTCGAAGGCTTCGTGATCGGCGAACTGGCCAAACTGCCGCGCTCGCGCAAACGCCAAGGCTTGAGCGCCGAAGAGGTTGCCTTGGCAGCCTTTCTCCAGCAGTTGCATGCACAGAGCGCCGGGCAGCGCTCCTGAGGTTACTCGGCGGGCGGGCTCTGCTCTGCGGGAGCGGAATGCTGCTCAAGCAGCTCTTCCAGACTACTCGGCTCGCTGTCGAGGGGATGGGCACTGTCTGTCGGCGCGGCCGGCGACTCGACCTGCTCAACCTTGAATGAACCGGCTTCGACGGGCGCGGCGAGTGGCTGGCTTGTGTCAGCGGGCGCAGCTACTGGCGCTGCGGTTTCGGTGGCTGGCGCTGGCGGCTGCTCAGGGACGGCCGCCGGAGCAGTTGCAGGAGCCGCAGCAGGGACCAGCGCAGCCGGTGCCGGCGCGGTCGCTTCAGGCACACCCATGTCAGGCTTGGGTTGCTCGACGATGTGCGCCGCCTGCTTGACTTCCGGCGGCAGGAAATTCTCTACCAGGCCGAAAAAGCGCTCGTAGAACTTGGTGGATGCGACGGTCTCACTGGCCACTTTGACCATCGAATCGTCGGTGGAACCGATCGGCATCGACACCGAGCCCAGCACACCGACGCCCAGGCTGGCCGACGTGTTGGTTTTCTTCAGCGCGTAGCGGTCCTGCAGGGCGTTGGCGAACATGCTCGACGTACCGGCATGGGCGTCATCGGCGCAGACCACGTTGAAGCTGATTTCGATATGGGTATCGCCAGTCTGCTGGAAGCTCTTGCGCCCGCTGATCATCTTCGGGTCGTTGCTGGTGATGATGTAGCCCTGGCTGAGCAGTGCCCGCCGCGCCGCCTCGCAGGACGCGGTATCGCTGGCCGGGTAGGTGCGCGAGAAGGTTCCGGCGTCATCGAAATGCTCATGATCGTAGATCGCCTGCTTGGGCGAGGAACAACCAGCAGCCATGAGCAGGGCAGACACCCAGCAGGCAGTACGAACATTCAGAACATTGAACATCGGAAATCCCGGAGATAAAGAACGGCAGGGCGATCAGGAAAATGGCGCTAAGTCTGCAACAACCCAGGCGCGGGATCAACGCAGACTTGGCAAGCATTTGGTTACATGAAGTCTTATTCACTGAAATCTGCCCGCCAGCCCCCCTGTTCATACTCAACGCTTCACCCAAGCGGCGATCACGGCTACCCTTGAGCGCCGCGAGCCGCACGTCAGACGATTCGGAAACCACTGCCACGATGGATACCCCCCCTATTAACCGCGCATCTGAAACCGGCAAGGAAACGACCGGTGGCGGCCGAGTGCAAGTCATTGACCGCTCGATCGTGCTGCTGCGCACGCTTTCCAGCCAGAAGAACGGCGCCAGCGCGCTGGATCTGGCGCGCCTTACCGGAATCGACCGGACCACCATTCACCGGCTGCTCAAGACCCTGACCTACTGGAGCCTGATCGAGTCGCACAACGGCACCTACCGGCTCGGCCCGGAGTGCCTGGTGTACTCCACCGCTTACCTGAACCGCCTGAATCTGCGCAAGATCGCCCTGCCCTACGCCATCGAACTACAACGCGTCACCGCTGACCGCCAGGCCATCGTCTCGGTCTCGGTGCCGGTGGGCGACCAGGTGGTGTTGATCGAGCGCATGTGGACCCCCATCACGCCGTTGAACGTGATTGTCGATCTGGCCGACCACTTTCCACTGGAAGGCAGCCCGAGCGGCCGCGCCATCCTGGCCACCTACGATACGGCTCAAGCCATTGCCGTGCTGGGTGCCGAACGCCACGCCAGGGTGCTGCCAAACCTGGACACCATCCGTCAGCAACAGGACTTCGCCTTCGGCCACAACGAGTTCAAGCCCGGCCTGTCATCGGTGGCCTACCCGATCCGGGCCGGCGACGGCCCGGCAATCGGTGCGCTGGTGGTTGCCGGGCTGGAGATGGAAAGCGAAATCCATCCGCAGTCGCCGCTGGCCAGCCATGTGCGCCGCGCCTGTGACGGGATCGCGGCGCAACTGGGCGACCTGTAGCTGCAAGCCGCCACGACCGGGCTCACTGGCCCGGCCCTGCATCAAGTTCGGCCAGCAACCGGTTCTGCTGCACCTTGCCGTAGTGTGAGCGCGGCAGCTCATTGAGAAACCAGATGCGCCGCGGCACTTTGAAACGCGACAGCCGCGCGCGACAGTGCTCGATCAGTTGCTGGTCCGAGAGCGCGCCAGGCTCACTGAGTACCACGGCAGCACACACCTGCTCACCCCACTCCAGATCCGCCAGGCCAAACACATGGACATCGGTCACCTGAGCCAGCTCACGCAGGCTCTGCTCGACCTCGCTCGGCTGCACCGATTTACCGCCGCTACGGATGATGTCCTTGCAGCGACCTTGCACGCTTAGCAGGCCATCAGCACGGATACTGCCCAGATCGCCACTGCGCAGCCAGCCGTCGGCCAGGGTGCGCGCGGTCAGTTCAGGCTGCTGCCAGTAGCCGGCCATCAGTTGCGGTCCGGCGATCAGAATCTCGCCCACCCCCTGCTCGTCCGGCTGGTCGATGCGCAGCGCCGCCGAGAACACCGGGCGTCCGACCAGCCCTTGAGCAGACTCACCCGCAGCACGGGTCGCGGCCATCTGCGCCACGCTCAAATAACAACTCCACGGTGCTTCGGTCATGCCATACAGCACGCTCAGCCGGCTGCCGAACAACTGGCATGCGCCCTCCAGAACCTCGCTGGCCAGCGCCGCCGCACCGATGTCCAGGGTTTTCAACGAGGGCAGATCAGCTGCCGCAGTGCCGGCTTCGCGCAGCAGGCGCAACAGCTGGGTCGGAACCAGCGAACTGAAAGCCGCCTGATGCTCACGCAACTGACCGATGAATGCTGGCGCCTCGAAGCGCCCGCCCAGCACCACCTGGCCGCCACTGAGCAGATGCCCCAGTACCGCGACCGCCGCGATTGGCCAGAGCGGGCGCACGTTGAGCAACACATCACCCGGCACTGCACCACGGGCCATGACGATGTTCTGCAACACCGCACACAGGCTGGCATGCCGGTGCATCACGGCCTTGGGCAGGCCCGTCGTACCGCCGGTGTAGTTCAGCGAAGCCAGGGCTTGCGCCGGCTGGGCTGCACGGGCGGGCAACGGCAGCGCGGATGCCTCGGCAAAGCCCTCCAGGGCCAGACACGGCACACCTGCCTGGCGCAGTTGCCCGGCCAGCGCCTGATAGTGGCTGGAGAACAGCAGCAACTGCGCCCCCGCGTCACGCACCTGTGCCAGCAGTTCCTCACCCGACAACGCCGGGTCCAGCGGCACCCGCACCCGGCCTGTCGCCATGCAGCCATAGTCGGCCAGCAGGTAATTGATGCTGGCCTCGGCCAGCAGCGCCACCCGTGCACCGGCCTGCACATTCAAACGCTCCAGCGCCAGGCCGAAGGCCGTCAGTTGCCGGTCCAGATCCGCAAAGCTCAGGCTGCGGTGCACTGCCGGCTCATACAGAGCAATACGTTCAGGCCACTTGTGCGCGGCCTGACTCAACAGGGTGCTGATATCCATGCTTACCACCCGCTCAGTACGATGCGCCCATTGACCTGCCGCGACTCCAGCAGTGCATGAGCCTGGGCCACCTCAGGAAACGGCAACACCCGGTCGATCAGCGGCCTGACCTGGCCGGCGGCAATCAACGCCAGCGCGGTGCGCAGCTCTTCAAGCGTCGCGCTACCCGAACCCTGCAGTTTCAAGCGTCGGCCAATCAGCAATCCGGGATTGACCGCTACCGCCCCGGGGCTGACGTTACCCAGTACCACCACCCGCCCCCCCAGGCTCATGCTGCGCAGGGTGTCCTCCAGAGTGTGCCCAAGGTTTTCGATGGCCACGTCCACGCCACGCTTGCCGGTCAGTTGCCAGACCTCGGCGCTGTAGCTGCCGTTGCTGACAATCACCTCATGGGCGCCCAGCGCCTGAAGAAACTCGCGCTTTTCAGCGCTGCCAGTCACGGCGATGACCCGCGCGCCCAAGGCTCGGGCCAGCTGGATCTGATGCGCGCCCAGGCCGCCGCTGGCGCCGTTGATCAGCACCGTTTCACCCGGTTTGAGCGCAGCCTCGCCATGCAGGGCGCGCACGCTGGTGGCGATCGGGCACGAAGCCAGCGCCGCCTGCACATAGTCGAGCCCATCGGGCAATGGGACGGCAGAAATGGCCGGCACCCGCAGGTACTCGGCATAGGCGCCCTCGGTATCCACCGACGGCAGGCCCAGTGCCCGGCACAAGTCCTGGCGACCGCGCAGGCACTGCCGGCACTGGCCGCAGAACCGCCGCTGGTAGATCACCACCCGTGCCCCGACGGCCAGATTCAGCACATCGTCACCGACCTGCACCACTTCCCCGGCCACCTCATGGCCTAACACCACACCGGTGTGTGCGCCGGGCAGCTGCCCGGCACGGTGCAGCAGATCGTGGTGGCAGACACCGGCGGCGTGCACCCTGACCAGCACTTCGCCGCGCCCCGGCTGCGGGGTGGGCACCTCTTCGACCTGCAACTGCTCGGGCCCGCCGAAGCCTTTCAGAACTATCGCTTTCATCTTTTATAACCGTTGGTAACCACTTAAGAATATGTTCATATAACAAACATGTTGTTTGCATTGTGCACATCAATTAAGTTTTCCCCACTTTGACGCCGACCTCAAGAGGCAATGCGTCTTTCTTTCACAATCAGCGAAATCACGTGATGACAGTCGAGTATCAGAAGCAGGGCGACGGCGTTCTGCTGGTCACCCTCAACCGCCCGGAGCGTCTCAACGCGCTGGACAGCCAGACCAAGGCCGCACTGGGTCAGGTGTGGCAACGCGCCCAGGACGACACCGACGTACGCGCCATCGTGCTGCGCGGTGCCGGCGAGCGGGCGTTCTGCGCCGGTTCCGACCTCAAGGAAATTCACAGCACCGGCCAGACCGCCAGCAGCGACGTGCTGGCCAACGCTCTGCCTGGGGTGGGCGTCAACCTGCGCAAGCCAGTGATCGCCGCTTTGCACGGCCATACCCTGGGGCTGGGCATCAGCCTGGCGATTCACTGCGATTTGCGTATCGCCCGTACCGACACGCAATTCAGTTTCCCGGAAGTGCGCCACGGCATGCTGTCGGGCTTCAGCGCCATCACCCTGCCGAGCCTGATCGGGGAAGCCGCGGCACTGGACATCATGCTCAGCGCCCGGACCTTCGATGCCGATCAGGCGCTGGCCCTGGGGCTGGTCAATGAGGTGGTCGACGACCCGCACAGCCGCGCCCTGGAACTGGCCGCGCAACTGGCCGCCCATGACCCGCGCGCGGTCGAGTGGAGCAAAACCTTGCTATTGGCCGAACGCAGAGAACGGCTGCAACGGCATCTGGCGCTGGTCGATCAGGCACGGATCGACGTCATGCGTGACCGATAACCATAACCATAACTGCCCACCCTTTTCCGCCACGCCCGTACTGCCAGGCACACCCACCACCAGCGATGGAAGCGGCGTTTCACTTGGAGCTTCACTATGTCTCGCCCTTGCATTGCTTATCGCCCAAGGCTCAGCCTGCTGACCCTGGGTATCCTCGGCCTGTGTGCCACACCGCAGGCGTTCGCTGCGCAGCCGACCCACACCGCTGACAACCAGGACACCGCCTTGCAGACGGTGGTGGTCACCGGCGCCCGCGACGCCGGCCGCACCGTGGCTGAAAGCCTGGCGCCGATTGATGTGATCAGCGGCGAGGCCCTGGCCCGCTCCGGCAAACAGAACCTGCGCGAGGCCCTGGCCGCCAGCGTGCCGTCCTACACCAACGCCGCAGGCTTTACCGGCGGCACCGGCCTGGCGGTCAAATCCGCGACCTTGCGCGGCCTGGGCGGCAACCACGTACTGGTGCTGGTCAACGGCAAGCGCCGGCATAACACCTCGTTGATTTTCGTCCAGACCGCCGCGACCTCCAGCGGCCAGTCGCCTGCCGACCTGGACCTGATCCCGGTCAGCGCCGTGGACCATGTCGAGGTACTGCGCGACGGTGCCGCCGCCCAGTACGGCTCCGACGCCATCGCCGGGGTGATCAATATCATCCTCAAGCAGAACGATCAGGGCGGCAGCGCCAGTGCCCTGTATGGTCAGTATCGGGAACGGGTCGGCGGCAAGGGCAACTTCGGCGCCCGCGGCCAGGCCCAGATCAACCAGGGCTTTGCCCTGCCCAATGACGGTTTCTTCAGCCTCAGCGCCGACGTCGGCATCCAGGAAAGCTCTAACGTCGCCGGGGCCGTACCGGATTCCACGCGCATCTACTTTGCCCAGAACGGCCAGCCCGACCCGCGTGAAACCGGCGAAAGCCGCTACCGCCAGCAGCTTGGCCAGCCGCGCTCGCAGACTTACAACCTCGGTTACAACGCCGAACTGCCGCTCAACGACGACGTCACCGTCTATTCGTTCTCCACGGTCAGCCATCGCAACTCCACCAGCTGGGGCACCTACCGCACCGCCAACTCGCCGCAAAATATTGTCTCGGTGTACCCGGACGGTTTTGCGCCGCGCTTTGTGGTCGAAGAGGACGATTTCCAGAGCGTGATCGGTGTACGCCACGACGACCTGCTGGGCTGGAAATGGGACCTGTCCAGCAGCTATGGCCGCAACGACGCCAATATCCGCAACGAACGCTCGCTGAACCCGTCGCTCGGCCCGGACAGCCCCCGCGACATGGACGGTGGCCATCTGATCGCCAGCCAGTGGACCAATAACCTGGACCTGACCCGCGGCTTCGACACTGGCCTGTTCAGCAGCCCGCTGAACGTCGCCGCCGGCCTTGAGTTTCGCCGTGACGGCTTCCAGATTGAGGATGGCGAGTTCGCCTCTTATGGTGACGGCGGCTATATTTTCCCGGCCGGTCACCCGCTGGCCGGCCAGCGCCCCAACCCCGGCGCGCCGGGCCTGGCTGGCTTCACCCCGCAGGACGCGCACAATTACTCGCGCACCAACACCGCCGCCTATGTCGACCTCAGCCAGCGCCTGACCGACAAGTGGGATGTCAGCCTGGCCGGGCGTTTCGAGCACTACAGTGACTTTGGCGACACCACCAGCGGCAAGTTCTCGACCCGCTATGCCTTTACCCCGGCCTTCGCGGTACGCGGCACCATCAGCAACGGCTTCCGCGCCCCGTCGCTGCAACAACAGAACTACTCTTCGTCGCTGACCGCCTGGCGCGCCAACAGCTTCACCGGCCAGTTGGAGCAGAACACCACCCGCTACGTGACCGTCGATGATGCCGCCGGCCGCGCACTGGGCGCCAAACAGCTGGACCCGGAACGCTCGCTGAACTACAGCCTGGGCTTTGTCGCCACGCCCACCGACAACCTCAGCGTGACGGTCGACCTGTACCAGATCGACATCAAGGACCGCATCCTGCAGACCAGTAACCTGCAAGGCACGGCGGTGTCCAACCTGCTGGCCGGCCAAGGGCTGAACCCCAACCAGATCGTCTCCTACTTCGGCAACCTGGCCGACACCCGCACCCGTGGCATCGACCTGGTGGCCGACTATCGCTATGACTTCGGCCAGTACGGCAAAACCCAGTGGACCCTGCTGAGTAACCAGAGCCTGCAGACCATCGAGAAACTCAAGGAGCCTGCCGCACTGGCCGGCACCGGGGTCAGCGCAGTGGGCCGCGACCGGCAGGGCAACCTGACCACCGCCTACCCCAAGAACGTCACCTCGCTGAACCTCAACTGGCAGTTGGGCGACTTCGATGTGAACCTCAAAGGCACCCGCTATTCGCAAGTGGTGGGGCGCAATCAGATTTCCGAAAGCCGTGACGAGAAGATCCGCCCGGCGTTCATCACCGACCTGAGCCTGGGTTACTACCTGACCGACGCGGTGAAACTGACCGTCGGCGGCGAGAACATCTTCGACCGTCGGCCGCAGCAGCTCAACGCCGAAGCCAAGCGCTTCTATTTCTTCCCCACCGACAACCCGACCTACAGCTGGTATTCGCCCTATGGCCTGGAAGGCGCGTACTACTTCGCCAAAGTCGACGTGAGCTGGTGACCCCATGAGTCTTTCAAACAGCACGCCAGCCCCCGAGGGGCTGGTCGAACATACCCCCTCACAGGGCTTCGATCAGGCGCTGTACCGCAAGCTGGCCTGGCGGATCATGCCGTTTCTGTTTCTGTGCTTCGTGCTCAACTGGCTCGACCGGGTGAACATCAGCTTCGCCCATTTGCAGTTCAAGACTGATCTGAACATCAGCGACGCGACCTTCGGGATCATCGTCGGGGTGTTCTCCATCGGCTACCTGCTGTTCGAAATCCCCAGCAACCTGCTGCTGGAAAAGATCGGCGCAAAGAAGACCATGATGCGCATCATGGTGCTCTGGGGCCTGGTGACCATCGCCACCGCCTTTGCCCAGACGCCGATGCAGTTCTATGTGTTGCGCATCCTGCTGGGCGCCGCCGAGGCCGGCTTTTTTCCCGGCGTGATCCTGTACCTGACCTACTGGTTCCCGGCCAGCTACCGCGGGCGTATCACCTCACGGTTCATCATGGCCATCGCGGTCTGCGGGATCATCGGCGGCCCGCTGTCGACCTGGATCATGAGCCACTTTGCCGGCCTGGGCGGGTTCACCGGCTGGCAATGGCTGTTTGTGGTCACCGGCATCCCGCCGGTACTGGCCGGGCTGTTCGCCTGGTACTGGCTGGATGACAAACCGGCCAACGCCAAGTGGCTGAGCGACGATGAGAAACGCCGCATCGCGCATGCCCTCGACGAAGAACGCCGCAATCGCAAGCCGGGCGGGCATCAGCGTTTCGTCGAAGCGCTGAAAGACCGCAAGGTGTGGTTCATCACCCTGGCCTACTGCCTGACCATCATGTGCACCGGCAACGTGACCAATATCTGGGCGCCGTCGATCATTCGCGAATCGGGGGTCGCCAACCTCAGCCAGTTGGGGCTGTTTTCAGCGCTGCCCTATGTGGTCGGGGTGGTGGTCATGCTGCTGGCCTGCCGGCATTCGGACCTGCGCCAGGAACGCCGCTGGCATTTCGCCCTGGGCGGCCTGACCGCGGCCACGGCAATGCTGATCCTGCCAAACTTTCTGGTCAGCCCCTGGGCCGCCATCGCGATCCTGACCCTGATGACCAGCGGCTACCTGGTGGCCACGGCAGTGTTCTGGACCATTCCCACCTATTACCTCTCCGACCAGGCCAAGGCGGCCGGGCTGGCGATGGTCAATTGCTGTGGGCAGGTCAGCAGCCTGCTGACGCCGATCATGATCGGCTCGATCAAGACCAGTACCGGCAGCATCTCGCTTGCGCTGTATATCGTCGCCGGCCTGGTGACCTGCGGCGCGTTGATTCTTTTGTTCGGTGTCCCGCGCCAAGCGCTGCGTGATGCTTCTGAAACCTGATGGATAGCTCAATGACTGATTACGTTGCACTGGCCCACCAACTGGCCGCGCAGATCCAGCCCGGCGCCGCCGAGCGCGACGCCAAGCGCACCCTGCCCTACGCCCAGCTTGACCTGATCCGCGAGTCCGGCCTGGGCGCGGCACGGGTGCCCAAGGCGCTGGGCGGTGGCGATATTGACCAGTTGCAGGTGGCGCAGATCTTCATGGCCCTGGCCAAGGCCGACCCCAGCGTGGCCCAGGCACTGTTCCCGCATTTCGCCACGGTCGAGCATCTGCGGCTGATCGCCAATGAGCGCCAGCAGCGCGAATACCTCGGTGCCTTTGTCGACCGCAAGCTGTCGTCCGGAGCCATCGCCGAACGCAGCGGCACCTTTCGCGGCGAAATCCACACCCGGCTGCAACGCCAGGGCGAGCAACTGCTGCTCAACGGCAGCAAGTTCTACAGCACCGGTTGCCTGTTCGCCGACCTGCTGAAAATCCAGGCCGTGGATGAAGCCGGCCAGGCCGTGTATGTGATGCTGCCCGCCGACACCCCCGGCATCAGCCTGCTCGACGACTGGGACGGCATGGGCCAGCGCACCACCGCCAGCGGCAGCACCCTGCTGGAGAACGTGCCGGTGCACCCCGATCAGGTCATCCCGCTGGCGCAGTGGTATCAGCGGCGCAACTACATCGGCGCCAGCGCCCAGCTCATCCACTGCGCGCTGGACGTCGGGATTGGCCTGGCGGCGCTGGACGATGCCATCGCCTGGGCACGCAGCGGCGTGCGCCCGGTGCGCGAAAGCGGCGTCGACAAGGCCAGCAACGATCCGTACATCCTGCACACCATTGGCGAGCTGTCGGCCACCATCCATGGCGCCCAGGCGCTGGTGGAAAAAGCCGCCGGTGCGGTACAGACCGCCGCCGTCACCCAGTTGCAAGGCCTGGCCGAAGGCGCAGAGCTTGACGCCATTCTGGCGCGCTCCTCGATTGCCGTGGCCGAAGCCAAGATCGCGTCGACCCGCGCCGCCCTGCATGTCTGCGAGCGGCTGTATGAGGTAGGCGGCGCCGCAACCACTCAGAGCCGCTACAACTTCGACCGTCACTGGCGCAACGCCCGCACCCACACCACCCACGATTCAGTGGCCTATAAGTACAAGGCCATCGGAGACTACCTGCTCAATGGTAACTATCCCCCCATCGCGTTCACCTATTAAACCGCTACTGGCGCTGAGCCTGCTATGGCTGGCCATCGGCACTCAAGCCAGCGCTGGCAGCGGCGATCCCTGGGCTGATCTGCCGGCCCAGGTCGACACGTTGCTGCCCGGCGTGATCGAACTGCGCCATGCCATTCACCGCCACCCCGAGCTGGGCAATCGCGAGTTCAAGACCGCCGAACGCATCGCCCGGCGCCTGCGCGAGCTGGGCTTCGAGGTGCAGACCGGGGTGGCCCATACCGGTGTGGTCGGCGTGCTCAAAGGCGGCCAGCCCGGACCGGTGGTGGCCATCCGCGCCGAGCTCGATGCCCTGCCGCTCACCGAACAGACCGGTTTGGCCTATGCCTCGACGCTGCGCGCCAAGGACGAAGGCAATGACCTGCGCAGCCGTGGCAAGGACGTCGGGGTGATGCATGCCTGCGGTCACGACGCGCATATGGCCATGGCGATCGGCGTGGCCGAAGTGCTGGCCGCACACCGCGACGCGCTGCCCGGCACCCTGAAGCTGATTTTCCAGCCCGCCGAAGAGGGCCCACCACTGGGCGAGCAAGGCGGCGCCGCGCTGATGATCAAACAGGGCGTACTGCAGGCGCCGGCACCGGAGGTGATTTTCGGCATTCACGTCACCGCCGGCACTGCCGGCACCTTTACCCTGAGCAAGGCACGCACCACCGCCTCGGCCGACACCTTCGTGGCCCGCATCACCGGGCGCCAGACTCATGCGGCCTTTCCCTGGACCGGGATCGACCCGGTGCCGGTGGCGGCGCAGATCATCCTCGCCTGGCAGACCATTCCCAGTCGGCAGTCGAACCTGAGCGTGCTTCCAGCACCGGTGATTTCGGTGGGCCGCCTGGAGGGCGGCGACCGCCATAACATCATCCCGGCCGAGATACGTCTGGAAGGCTCGATACGCACGGTCAGCGATGAGCAACGCGAAGATGTGCTCAAGCGCATGAGCAATACCGCGCAAAGCATTGCCCAGGCATCCGGCGCTACGGCAACGGTGGAGTATCTGCCTGGTGGCTACCGGTCAGGCTATAACGACACGGCACTGGCTGAACGCATGTTGCCGGTCCTGCAACAGGTGTCCGGCACGCCGGTGAAGATCGACAACGGCACCTATGGCGCCGATGACTTTGCCGAGTATGCGCGGCAGATTCCGGGGCTGTTCATGCGCATGGGGGTCACTCCGCCGGCACTGCAGGACAAACCGGTGTGGCCGACTCATTCGCCGGGCTTTCAGGTCGACGATCCGAGCCTTGCCACCGGCATTAAGGCGCTGAGCCTGATGACCCTGCGTTACATGAGGGGCGAAGGACAGTAAAAATCGCAGACAACAAAAAAGCGACCCTAAGGTCGCTTTCTTGTTTGTTCCAGAGAGTTCAAGGGCTCTGGAACCGGATATGGCGCAGCGGACGGGACTCGAACCCGCGACCCCCGGCGTGACAGGCCGGTATTCTAACCGACTGAACTACCGCTGCGTATCGCTTGTAACTCTTGCTTCAACCTGAAACAAACTTTCGGTAGTTTGAATCACGGCATGATTGAACTGCCAGTTGGCGTTTCAATCGCAGACCCGGCGAACCCGATCTGGATAAAGTGGCGCAGCGGACGGGACTCGAACCCGCGACCCCCGGCGTGACAGGCCGGTATTCTAACCGACTGAACTACCGCTGCGCATGCAGGACTTTCATCCTGGTTTTTACAACCTTGAAAGTTCTCGTGAATCAACTTTCAAACTCAACGATGGTGGGTGATGACGGGATCGAACCGCCGACCCTCTGCTTGTAAGGCAGATGCTCTCCCGGCTGAGCTAATCACCCTTTGCTTCGCTGAGGCCGCGAACTTTACGCACCCCCCTCATGCAAGTCAACACCTGGAGTGAAATATTTTTCAAATCAGGGAGATACGGTTGAATCCGGGGACCGTCTTGAGCCGGGAAGCCCTTTAAAAAGATCCCGCCGCTGGGTTGGAGGACCCCGGTTCCCATGCCACTCAAATAAAAAAACCGGCATGGCGCCGGTTCAGGTATTTGCTTGAGTACTACGCTTGTTCGGCGTAGATCATCTTGCGGCTCATGCCACCATCGATGACGAACTCCTGGCCGGTCACGAAGCCTGAGTTGCGTGACAACAGCCAGCTCACCATCGCGGCTACGTCTTCCACGGTCCCGACCCTGCCCACCGGGTGCTGAGCATGGTCAAGGTCAGACAGCGGTTCGGCGCGGCGTGCCGACGGGTCGCGGGCGTCGATCCAGCCGGGGCTGACCGCGTTGACCCGGATCTGTGGGCCGAGGCTGACCGCCAGTGCATGGGTCAAGGCCAGCAGGCCACCCTTGCTGGCCGCATAGGCTTCGGTGTCGGCTTCAGACTGATGGGCACGGGTGGAGGTCAGGTTGACGATCCCGCCACCGTGCGCACGCAGGTACGGAGCACAGTGCTTGGCCAGCAGCATGGGGCCGGTCAGGTTGACCCCCAGCGCGCGGTTCCAGCGCTCCAGGCTGAGGCTTTCCAGAGTACCGTTATGGGGCTCGGAAATTGCCGCGTTGCACACCAGAGCGTCCAGCCGGCCAAACTGGCGCAGCACCTTGGCCACACCACCGACCACCTGTTCTTCGCTGGACACGTCCATGACGACGAACATCGCGTTATCGCCCAGGCTTTCAGCCACCTTGCTGCCACGAATGCGGTCCAGGTCGGCCAGCACCACCTGCCAGCCCTCGCTGATCAGCCAGGCGGCAATGCCCAGGCCGATGCCGCGTGCAGCGCCGGTCACCAGAGCCACCCGGCCGTTAGTCGGCCCGGCAGCCTGCATGGCCCACTCGCTCACAGCGCTGCCAGGCCGCGAGCCAGATCGTTCTGCAGGTCGACAACGTCTTCCAGGCCGACTGCGACACGAATCAGGCTGTCGCTGATACCCGCCGAGGCACGCTCCTGCGGGGTCAGACGCCCATGCGAAGTCGTGCCCGGATGAGTAATGGTGGTTTTGGCGTCCCCCAGGTTGGCGGTGATCGACACCAGACGCGTGGCATCGATAAAACGCCATGCACCCTCTTTGCCACCCTTGACCTCAAAACTCACCACCGCGCCGTAGCCTTTCTGCTGGCGCTGGGCCAGTTCGTGCTGCGGATGGCTCTTGAGGCCGGCATAGTGAACCTTCTCGATACCGTCCTGCTGTTCCAGCCACTCGGCCAGCGCCTGGGCGTTGGCACAGTGGGCGCGCATGCGCAGGTTCAAGGTTTCGAGGCCCTTGAGAAAGATCCAGGCGTTGAACGGGCTGAGGGTCGGGCCGGCGGTGCGCAGGAAGCCCACCACTTCTTTCATCTGCTCGCTGCGTCCGGCAACCACACCGCCCATGCAACGACCCTGGCCGTCGATGAACTTGGTGGCCGAGTGCACCACCACATCGGCACCCAGCTTCAGCGGTTGCTGCAAGGCCGGTGTACAGAAGCAGTTATCGACCACCAGCAAGGCACCCTTGGCATGGGCGATTTCTGCCAGCGCGGCGATATCGACCAGTTCAGCCAGCGGGTTGGATGGCGACTCGACAAACAGCAGCCTGGTGTTCGGCTTGATCGCCGCATCCCAGCCAGCCAGTTCAGCCAGCGGCACGTAGTCGACCTCGACACCGAAACGCTTGAAGTACTTCTCGAACAGGCTGATGGTCGAGCCGAAGACGCTGCGCGACACCAGCACGTGATCGCCGGCGCTGCACAGGCTCATCACCACCGACAGGATTGCCGCCATGCCGGTGGCGGTGGCCACCGCCTGTTCGGCGCCTTCAAGAGCAGCAATACGCTCTTCGAAGGCACGCACAGTCGGATTGGTGTAGCGCGAATAGACGTTGCCCGGCACCTCACCCGCGAACCGGGCGGCGGCATCAGCCGCCGTACGGAACACGTAACTGGAGGTGAAGAACATCGGGTCGCCATGCTCGCTCTCAGGGGTGCGGTGTTGACCCGCACGCACGGCCAGGGTGTCGAACCCTACGCCTTCAAGATCGCTGTCCAGCCGGCCTGCATCCCATTGCTCTGCCATGCCCGTTTTCCTTGTCAATCAGTTGTTGTACAGATCGATGATCGCGCTGACGGCCTGGCTCTTGACCTTGGCCGCGTCATTGCGGGCGTCTTCGATCCGGTTCAGGTAGTGCTCATCGATATCACCGGTGACGTACTGGCCGTCGAACACCGAGCAGTCGAAGTTATCGATCTTGATCTTCTTGCTGCCACTGACCGCTTCAATCAGGTCACTGAGCTCCTGATAGACCAGCCAGTCGGCGCCGATCAGATCAGCCACTTCCTGGGTGGTACGGTTGTGGGCGATCAGTTCGTGAGCACTCGGCATGTCGATGCCGTAGACGTTCGGGTAACGCACGGCCGGTGCGGCCGAGCAGAAATAGACATTCTTGGCGCCGGCTTCACGCGCCATCTGGATGATCTGCTTGCAGGTGGTGCCGCGCACAATGGAGTCATCGACCAGCATCACGTTCTTGCCGCGAAATTCCAGCTCGATGGCGTTGAGCTTCTGACGCACCGACTTCTTGCGCGCCGCCTGGCCCGGCATGATGAAGGTCCGGCCAATGTAGCGGTTCTTGACGAAGCCTTCGCGGAACTTGACGCCCAGGTGGTTGGCCAGCTCCAGCGCCGCGGTGCGGCTGGTGTCCGGAATCGGGATGACCACGTCGATGTCGTGGTCGGGACGCTCGCGACGGATTTTTTCCGCCAGGCGCTCGCCCATGCGCAGCCGCGCCTTGTACACCGAGATACCGTCAATGATCGAGTCAGGACGCGCCAGGTAGACGTGCTCGAAGATGCACGGCGCGTAACGTGGGTTCGGCGCGCACTGGCGAGTGAACAGCTTGCCGTCGTCGGTGATGTACACCGCTTCGCCCGGTGCCAGGTCACGGATCAGGGTGAAGCCCAGCACGTCGAGGGCGACGCTTTCGGAGGCGATCATGTACTCGACGCCTTCGTCGGTGTGACGCTGGCCGAACACGATCGGGCGGATGGCGTCCGGGTCACGGAAGCCGACGATGCCGTAGCCGGTGACCATCGCCACCACGGCATACCCACCGCGGCAACGTTTGTGCACGTCAGCCACGGCGGCGAAGATGTCCTCTTCGGTCGGCTGCAATTTGCCGCGTACCGCCAGTTCATGGGCGAACACGTTGAGCAGCACTTCCGAATCGGAATTGGTGTTCACATGACGCAGATCGGACTCGTAGATTTCCTTGGCCAACTGCTCGACGTTGGTCAGGTTGCCGTTATGCGCCAGGGTGATGCCATACGGCGAGTTGACATAAAACGGCTGGGCTTCGGCCGACGTCGAACTGCCGGCTGTTGGATAGCGCACATGGCCGATGCCCATGTGCCCAACCAGACGCTGCATATGACGCTGCTGGAACACATCGCGCACCAGACCGTTGTCTTTGCGCAGGAACAACCGGCCATCATGGCTGGTCACGATACCGGCAGCATCCTGGCCGCGGTGCTGGAGGACGGTGAGCGCGTCATACAGCGCCTGATTGACATTCGACTTACCGACGATTCCGACGATGCCACACATGCGACACAACCCCTACTTAGTGGAACTGGATTTACCGAGCACATCCTGGGCCATTTCCGGCGACAGGATCTGCTCCTTGAACGGCAATTCGGCAGGAATGCCGATGCCGCTGGTTGACCACTGACCGGACATCCCGACAATCAGGTTTTTCGACCAGTCAGCGACCATGAGAAACTGCGGCACCAGGCGTGATTCCTGCCACCACTGATCCTGTTGCACCGGGCCCAGGCTCAGCAGCCCGACCGCGACAACGATCAGCAGGGCGCCACGCGCGGCACCAAATACCATACCGAGGAACCGATCGGTCCCGGACAACCCGGTGACGCGAATAAGCTCGCCGATGAGAAAATTGACCATCGCCCCGACAATCAGGGTGGCGACGAACAGAATGATGCAACTGGCGATCACCCGCATCGAAGGCGTGGCGATGTAGTCGGCCAGATAATGGGACAGCCCGGCACCGAACATCCAGGCGACTGCGCCTGCGATGATCCAGATCAGCAGCGACAAAGCTTCCTTGACGAAGCCGCGCTTGATGCTGATCAAAGCGGAGATGGCGATGATCACGAGAATCGCCCAGTCAACCGGAGTAAGTGCCACGTTGCAGCCTGCAGACGGATAAGGCGGCGCATTTTAACAGAGCGGCCGCCGGTCGGTAAGCGGCGATTATCGGTGAGCTGAATTTTCTCGAAACAGCTGTGTTCAGCCGCGTTCCGGCTGGAAACGCACCACGATACCCTTGAGTTTCTGCTGTTTGTCGAGCTGGTCGCGCAGACGATCGGCTTCGCCACGCTCGATCAGCGGCCCGACGAACACCCGATTGACGCCATCGGAGGTGCGAATGTAAGCGTTGTAGCCTTGGGCACGCAGGGTCTTTTGCAGGTTATCGGCATTGGCCCGATTGGACATGCTGGCCAATTGAACCGACCAGCTGACCGACAGGCCGTTGGCGTCCACACCGCTGGGCGCAGCTGCCTTGGCCTGGGTCGGCGCAGGCGGCTGAACAGGCGTTGACGGCTGGGCAGGCGCTGGCGCGGGCTTGACGGCCGGCTTGGGTGCGCTGGCCACAGGTGCGGAGGCCACAGGTGCAGCGGCAGGCGCCGCTGGAGCCGCCTGCTGGGCCGGCGCCGGGGCAATCGGCCGCGATGGCGGCGCCGTGCTCGGCGCTGGGGTTTCGACCTGGGTGATCTGCTGGGGCTCAGGCACTGCGACCGGCTCGATTTGCACCGGCTGCATCACCGGGGCTTCGGGCGCAGCAGGCGCATCGACCCGCACGCTGCGGGTTTCGTCTTCACGGGTGAACAGCATCGGCAGAAAGATGACCGCAATGGCGATCAGCACCAACGCCCCCACCATCCGCTGTTTGTAAGCCTTGTCCAGCATCGCAGCCACCTTCAGTCCTCAATCAGCGTGATCGGCCAGCCATTCAAGCGCTTCGGCCACGCAGTAAAAAGATCCGAACAACAGGATCTCGTCATCCGCCGTCGCCTGCTCACACTGTGCCAACAGTGCCTGGGCCACGTTCTGATAGGACGTCACGCTCGCACCAAGGTTCTGCAAGCAGGCCTGCAATTGCTCAACCGGCGTGCTACGCGGGGTTGGCAACGGCGTCACAGCCCAATGCGCGACCCCCGCCACCAGCTCGGCAACCACGCCTTCGAGATCCTTGTCGCCCAACAGACCGAACACCGCCAGGCGCTTGCCTGGCACCGGACGCTGGACAAGCCGTTGCGCCAGAAAACGCGCAGCGTGAGGGTTGTGCCCGACATCCAGCAATAGATTGAGGGTTTTGCCTTTCCAGCGCAGCACCCGTCGGTCAAGCCGACCGACAATCCGGGTACCGCTCAGCGCCTCGGCCAACACCCCGGGCTGCCATGGCAGATCGAGCAAGGCATAGGCTTGCAATGCAAGCGCGGCATTCTCCATCGGCAGATCGAGTAGCGGCAGATCAGTCAGCACCAGCGGCTGCCCTGCCCCATTCACTCCTTGCCAGGACCAGGCATTGACGTCGATAGCGACGCTGAAATCCCGACCGCGTAACAAAAATGGGCAGTTGAGCGCTGCGGCCTGCTCCAGCAAGGGTGCAGGCGGATCGAGATCGCCACACAGCGCCGGTTTGCCAGCGCGCAAGATGCCGGCCTTCTCGAACGCTACTGACTCACGGGTATTGCCCAGCCAGTCGGCATGGTCCAGACCGATACTGGTGACCAGCGCCAGATCAGCGTCGACCAGATTGACCGCGTCCAGGCGCCCGCCCAGCCCGACTTCCAGCACCACAGCGTCAAGCCCGGCCTGTTCGAACAGCCAGAATGCCGCCAGCGTGCCCATTTCAAAGTAGGTCAGGGTGATATCACCACGCGCCGCCTCGACAGCGACAAAGGCTTCGCACAGTTGAGCATCGCTGACCTGTACGCCTTGCACTTGCACCCGCTCGTTATAGTGCAGCAGGTGCGGCGAACTGTAGACACCCACTTTCAGACCCTGAGCCTGCAACAGTGCCGCCAGAAACGCGCAGGTCGAACCCTTGCCGTTGGTGCCGGTCACCGTGATCACTCTGGGCGCCGGACGACTCAGGCCCAACTGACCGGCGACTTGCCGGGCACGGTCCAGCCCCATGTCGATGGCCGACGGGTGCAGTTGCTCCAGATAGGCCAGCCATTGACCCAGGGTCCGCTGGGTCATGCGGTTGCCGGAGTCGGGGCCGGAGTAATCTCGACCACTTCCAGAACCGGCTTGTCAGCCTTTGGCGATGGCAGGTTCATCATCTGCGCCAGCAAGCGACCCAGACGCTCGCGCAGTTCAATGCGCGGAATGATCATGTCGATGGCGCCGTGCTCGATGAGGAACTCGCTGCGCTGGAAGCCTTCAGGCAGCTTTTCACGTACGGTCTGCTCAATCACTCGCGGGCCTGCAAAGCCAACCAGCGCCTTGGGCTCAGCGACGATCACATCACCCAGCATGGCCAGGCTGGCGGAAACGCCGCCGTAGACCGGGTCGGTCAGCACCGAAATGAACGGAATGCCTTCTTCACGCAGCCGCGCCAGCACCGCCGAGGTCTTGGCCATCTGCATCAGCGAGATCAGCGCTTCCTGCATCCGCGCACCGCCGGAGGCCGAGAAGCAGACCATCGGGCAACGGTGCTCAAGGGCATAATTGGCCGCACGCACAAAGCGCTCGCCAACGATCGCACCCATCGAGCCGCCCATGAAGGAGAACTCGAACGCCGAGACCACGATCGGCATGCCCAGCAGGGTCCCGCTCATGGAAATCAGCGCGTCTTTTTCACCGGTCTGCTTTTGTGCAGCGGTCAGGCGATCCTTGTACTTCTTGCCATCGCGGAACTTGAGACGGTCTACCGGCTCCAGGTCAGCACCCAGCTCATTGCGACCTTCGGCGTCCAGGAAGATGTTCAGCCGGTTACGCGCACCGATACGCATGTGGTGGTCGCACTTGGGGCAGACGTCCAGGGTCTTTTCCAGTTCAGGGCGATACAGCACGGCTTCACAGGATGGGCACTTGTGCCACAGCCCCTCAGGGACCGAGCTTTTCTTGACCTCTGAACGCATGATCGAAGGGATCAGTTTGTCTACCAGCCAGTTGCTCATGCTTTCTTTCTCCAGTGCCGATTCGGCTCCAGCACCCGGCGTTGTAACGCCCGGCACCCGCCCTTGGCTAAATGTGTAAAAAGTGACGAGCAAGGACAGCCTGCGGTCGGCACCTGGCCAGACCTGCCCCTCTCAGCCGTAATACTTGAAACCGCACCCGACGCAAAAGCGTCCGGTTAATCAATTCAGCCCGCACATGTTCATTACCGGGACAGGCTAATGGACGGCGGCAGCTGCCACGCCGTCACATCAGGCTTCACGCACCGCACGCATGAAAGCCCGCACCTTGTCGTGATCCTTTATGCCTTTACTGCGCTCTACCCCACCACTGACATCCACCGCATAGGGCCTGACCTGAGCAATGGCCTGCACCACGTTACCCGCGTCAAGACCGCCAGCCAGGATGATCGGCCTGGACAGATCACCGGGAATCAATGACCAGTCGAAGCGCTCCCCCGTGCCTCCGGGCACACCCGGCACATAAGCATCAAGCAGGATGCCGCTGGCTTTGCCATAAGCCCGGCAGGCGGCGGCGATATCGTCACCCGGCTTGACCCGCAATGCCTTGATGAAAGGCCGGTGATAGCCGTCGCATGCCTCGGGTGATTCATCACCATGGAATTGCAACAGATCCAGCGGCAATGCATCGAGGGTTTCGTTCAATTCACAGGAACTGGCGTTGACGAACAGGCCAACCGTGGTCACGAAGGGCGGCAGGCCGGCAATGATCGCCCTGGCCTGTTGCACGCTGACCGCACGCGGGCTGGGCGCGTAGAACACGAAGCCCAGCGCGTCGGCACCCGCCTCAACGGCCGCCAATGCATCCTCCAGACGGGTAATCCCGCAGATCTTGCTGCGAACGGCTGACATATGACGAAACCTCAGTCCTTGCGCAAAGTCCCGGATGGTAACAAATGCAGGTTCAGCCGTCAGCCTTCAAGGCCAGCGAAACCGGTCAGAAAATGCGGACCGATATAACGCTGCGGCAGACCGAATTCATCGGCATACTCGACCTCAACCAGATACAGGCCAAAGGGGTGCGCAGTCACGCCGCCGTTACGCCGCACCCGACTCTGCAGCACTTCATTGATCCACTCCACCGGGCGCTCGCCAGCACCGATGGTCATCAGCACACCGGCAATGTTTCTCACCATGTGATGCAGGAACGCACTGGCCCGTACATCAATGACAATCATCTTGCCGTGACGACTGACGCGCAGGTGATGCATCTGCTTGATCGGCGATTTGGCCTGGCACTGGCCGGCGCGAAACGCGCTGAAATCGTGGGTACCGACCAGATACTGGGCGGCCTCGGCCATGCGCTCGACATCCAGCGGACGATAGTTCCAGGTTACTTCCTCACCCATATGCGCCGGGCGAATCTGATCGTTGTAGATCACATAGCGGTAGCGCCTGGCCTTGGCCTTGAAGCGCGCATGAAAGTGCGCCGGCATGACCTTTGCCCAGGTCACGCTGATGTCATGTGGCAGGCTGGCATTGGCGCCCATGATCCAGGCTTTTTCCGAGCGCTCTGTTTGCGTATCGAAATGCACCACCTGACCGCAGGCATGCACACCGGCATCAGTGCGCCCGGCACACAACAAGGTGACCGGGGAGGCAGCGACCTTGCCCAGAGCATTTTCCAGTGTTTCTTGTACGGTGGGCACGCCACTGGCCTGACGCTGCCAGCCGTTGTAGCGCGAGCCTTTGTATTCGACGCCTAGCGCGACGCGGTGAAAGCCCTCGGCAGCCATCTCGGCGGCCGGGTTGTCTATGTTCGCCAAGGAGTTACAGCCCGTGGGTTGCGAAAAGGGCGGCCATTATAAGGCTGTCGGGCGAAGACGCCAGCGCACGAGGCGAGCAATCCGCCAGATCAGGCGGATCGCTCACCGCGAGCAGGCTCAGGCCAGCCGGGCGAGCATTTCCCGGGCTTCATTTTTCTGCACGTCATCGCCTTCAGTGACCACTTCACCGAGGATATCGCGCGCGCCCTCGGCATCACCCATGTCGATGTAGGCCCGCGCCAGATCCAGCTTGGTCGCAGCCTCGTCAGTACCGGACAGATAATCGAACTCCAGGTCGTCTTCCAGCGCAGCGGCATCACTGGCAGTGAAGCTTGGCGTGTCGAGTGGCGGGCTTTCCAGATCCTGAGACAGACGATCAAGCTCGGCGTTGACGTCGTCGATCTCCGAAGCGAATGCCTCGGTGGCCTGGTCGGTTTCGATTTCATCGGCCAGCGACAGATCGAAGTCTTCCGGCAGCTCAAGGTCATGCCCCAGGCTGTCAGCGCTGCTCAGCCCCAGATCCAGTGGTTCTTCACCCAGACTCAGAAGCAGATCGTCCTCAGTCTTGAGCGCAGCCTCCTCCTGGGTCAGGTTCAGATCGAACTCGTCCAGCGGCTCTTGCGCCTCAGCCACCACCGGCGGCAGCGGCTCAGCATCGAGCAGATCGGCCAGCGGGTCATCTTCAGCCACCACCGGCGACAGCGGCTCGGCGTCGAGCAACTCGGCCAGCGGGTCATCCTCGACAGCCGTCAGCGGCTCGGATTCGAAGCCGCCGTCATTGAGCAGGTCATCAAGATCGTCAACCGTCACCACCTCGTCAGTGGCAGCCGCCTCGAACTCGTCCAGGCTCAGATCAAAATCGTCATCCGCCGCCGCTATCACAGGCTCTGCTTCGGGCTCCGGCTCGGCCTCTGCCTCCAGGGCAGGCTCCGCCTCGGCCGCTGCCGGCTCATCATCAGCCAGCAGCTCTTCCAGATATTTGGCATCCAGCTCCGCCGCGATCGCCGCCGCAGACGTGGCCGCCGCAGCGGCTGCCACGGCCGCCACCGGCGCCACAGAAGCAGGCGCAGGCTCGGCAGGTTTGGCCAGCTCGGTCACAGGCGCCGGTGTCGGCGCCTGCGCTACACCCTTGGTCGAGTGATCGTCTTTTTGCTGCTCGACCTCAGCTTGAAGCTTTCCCGCCGCCACCAGCTTGCGCTCGTGCGCGGCATACGCCTTGTTGTTGCCTTGTTCGGCGTAGATTTCCATCAGTTTCAGACGAATATCGTCGCGCTCGGGAGTCTCTTTCAAGGACTCTTCCAGCAACTCCACGGCCTGGTTCATACGGCCGTAAGCGATATGAATCTCGGCCTGCACCAGCGGGTCGGTCGGTCGCTCACGCGAAGCATTGGCGGCAGCCGCGGCAACGGCAGCCGGGGCCATGGTGTAGCTCGGCGACGGCGTCACCAGGCTGTCGAAGCTGTCCGAAGAGGCGTTCAGGTCCATGTCAGAGACAAACTGCGACTCTTCAGCCAGTGCACGGGCCATATTGCGGTGTTTTTCTTCCTCGGCCCTGGCCCTGTTACGCCGCGCCAGGAACAACAGCAGCAGGGCCAGGAACAGCAAGGCCGCGCCACCGATAAGCCCCAGCAAGATCGGGTTTTCAAGGATAGCCTTGAACGGATCGGTTTCTTCCTGGGCAGCCACCGGCTCTACCGCCAGCGGCTGTTCGGCAGGCGCTGCAGCAGATTGGGCAGCACTGGCTGCCAGCGCATCTTCAGGGGCCAGCTCGCCTATCGGCTTGATCGGCGCGCCACTGGCATCGACGGCTGCAGCCGGCAATGGCGGGCTGACCGCTGGTGCGGCACCGGCACCGGCAGCCTGCATCTTGGCCAACTGATCATTCTTGAGTTCCATCAACCGCTGCAGTTTGTCCAACTGGCTTTGCAGGTCGGTCAGGCGACTGTTGAGTTCAGCGTTGTCGCGCCGCGAGGTGTCCAGCGCCTCCTGGGTAACAGCCAGCTTGTTGGCCAGATCATTGTCAGTCGCCGCGCCCTTGCTGCCAGGCGCCTTATTGGCCGCGACCAGGCTGAGATTGTCAGGGGTCTCGACCCGGGCTGGCGCAGCTCCGGTGCCGGCACGCCGGGTCGCGTCGACCTGACGCTGACCGGCTGCACTGCGGCGCCCGTCACGCCAGGCCTGATACTGCCGGGCCACTTCGGCAATCGCCTGGCCTTGCGGCAGCGCGGTGGCCTGTTGAGCCGTCGGCAGGCGCAGCACCTGACCACGCTTGAGGCGGTTGATGTTGCCACCAATGAAAGCGTCCGGATTCAACGCCTGGATCGCCAGCATGGTCTGTTGAATGCTGCCGCCATTGCGTACCTTGGCTGCGATCTCCCACAACGTGTCGTTGTTGCTGGTCACGTACTGCTCGGGCTTGTCTACCGCCGGCGGCGGCAGCGCGGGCTGGGCAGGCGCGGGCGGCGGAGCGGCGGGCGGTTGCGCGGCAGGCGCCTGCACGGTCGCCGCC
>NZ_JANJFL010000042.1:0-26830 GCF_024584215.1 Pseudomonas sp. LJDD11 | reverse complement strand
CACCAGGGTGTCGAGGCCACGGCGGGCCACCACGGCCACCCGCTCATCGGGCTGCACGCCCTGCGCCAGCAGCTGGGCCGCCAGGCCGTTGGCGCGTTGCTCCAGTTGCCCGTAGCTCAGGCTCTGGCCCTGATACACGGCAGCTACGGCGTCGGGCCGTTCGGCAGCCTGCGCGGCCACGCGCTGGTCAATGGTCAGGCGCTGCGGATAATCCGCAGTCGTGGCGTTGAAACCGTCCAGCAGCTGTTGGCGCTCAGCGGCCGGCAAAATCGGCAACTGCTCCAGCGTCTGCGCCGGATCAGCCCGCAGCGCCTCGCTCAATTGCTGTACGGCCGCCTGCATATAGCCGCAGATGCGCTCGGCGCCGATGCTGCTGGCAGCCAGCACGGTCAGGGCAAAGTCTTCGCCCAGGTCATCGACACTCAAGGTCAGCGGGTAATTGCTGCGTTCCTCACCGCCCAGCAGTTGCACGCCTTCCCAGATCCCCTGGCCGTCGCGCGGCTGGTGTTCTACGGCGCTGTGGCGGTAGTTAAGCAAGGCGCTGAACAGCGGCGAGCCCTTGGCCACGCCGCTGCAACGCTGGGCCAGCGCCAGCGAGGCATGTTCGTGACCGAGCAAGGCGGTCAGGCGTTGATGGGTGGTCTTGACCCCGTCACGCAGCGCCGCACGGGTGTCGACCCGCAGCGGCAGGGTATTGATGAACACCCCCAGCGCCCGGTCGGCGCCCTCGCCGCCCTGCATGCGGCCGAGCAATACGGTGCCGAACACCACGTCACGCCGGTTGGCCAGAACCCCCAATACCCGCGCCCAGGCCAGGTGCATCAGGCTCGCGGCACTGACCCCGAGCTGACGGGCCTGCTCGCGCAGCTGGCGGCTCAAGGCCGGCGCCAACGGCAGGCGCGCCTCCTCGATGCCACGCCCGTCGCCTTGCACGTCCTGCAAGCCAAACGGCAGGGTCGGCTCGTCGATATCGCCCAACAGCTCACGGAAGAACAGCTCATGCTCCTGCTCGCTGGCGCCAAGCCGGGCCTGGGCCACGTAATTGCGGTATGGCACCGGCTGGCTCAGCGACTGGGCCTGGCCGAACATCAGCGCCTGCATTTCCTGACCGACCACCTCCATGGCGGTATGGTCCAGGATCAGGTGGTGAAACAGCAGAATCGCGACCACCCGCTGGTTGACCGGGTCATCGGCGTAAACAATGCGCAACAGCGGCGCCTGGCTCAGGTCGAGCCGGTAGTGGCGGGCGTCGAAACGCGCCTGCAACTGGTTGAGCACATCACCGTCCTGCGCCGCCAGCGGCACGTGCTGCACCGGCAGCTCGGCGTGGCGCCAGACCACTTGCTGGGCGGCGGGCAAGTCCTGCCAGAGCACCGCAGTGCGCAGAATGTCATGGCGGTCGATGACCTGCTGCAACGTCGCGGCGAAGGCCTGTAGACGTTCGACACTGTCAAACGCCAGACGCGACTGCAACAGGTACGGATCGCCGCGTTCGGCGCTGATGTGGTGGTAAAGAATGCCTTCCTGCAGCGGTGCCAGGCCGTAGATGTCCTGCACATTGGCCGCACCGCCCGGCACGCTGCTGACGATCCGGTCGATTGACGGCTGGTCCAGCACGGTCAGCGACAACTGCTCCGGGCTGATATGTTCAGCGCCGCGCGCAATCAAGTTGTCCGGCACCAGAACTTCCCGGCCACTGCCCACCGCTGCCGCCAGCGCCGCCAGGCTTGGCTGGCTGAACAGCGCACGCACGTCGCAGCTCAGGCCGATCTGGCGCATGCGCTCGATCAGCGTCACGGCCAGCAGCGAATGCCCGCCCAGCTCGAAGAAGTGATCGAAGCGCCCGACCTGCTCGACCTTGAGCAACTCGCTCCAGATCGCCGCCAGGGCAATCTCGGTATCGCCCTGAGGCGGCACGAACGCGCGGCTGACCAGCGCCTGCTGGTCCGGGGCCGGCAAGGCGCGGCGGTCGAGCTTGCCGTTGCGGGTCAGTGGCAGGCTATCGAGCTGCACATAGGCAGCCGGCACCATGTAATCGGGCAACTGGCTGTGCAGATGCTCATGCAGTTCGGCCAGCAACGGCGCAGGCGCGCCGGCCTGAACAGTGAAGTACGCCACCAGGCGTTTGTCTCCCGGCGCGTCCTCGCGCACCAGCACCGCCACGTCGCGCAATGCCGGCAGCGCCGCCAGCCGCGCTTCGATCTCACCCGGCTCGATACGGAACCCGCGAATCTTCACCTGCTGGTCGTTACGGCCCAGATACAGCAGGGTGCCATCGGCCTGCCAACTGACCAGATCGCCGGTGCGGTACAGCTTTGCCTGGGGCTGCTCGCTGAACGGGTCGGCAATGAAACGCTCGTCAGTCAGTTGCGGCTGGTTCAGGTAGCCCTTGGCTACGCCGTCGCCGCCCACGTACAGCTCGCCCACCGCACCGACCGGCAACAACTGCTGGCGCGCGTCGAGCACATAAACCCGGGTGTTACCAATCGGCCGACCAATCGGGATGCTGCCCGGCCCGGCCTGGGTGATGAGCTCAGTGGTGGTAAAGGTAGTGGCCTCGGTCGGGCCATAGCCGTTGAGCAGGTGCTGCGGCGCGCCGTCGCGCAGGACCCGGGCGATCACCGCCGGGTCGAGCACGTCACCACCGACCATCAGGTAGCGCAACCGGCTGAACGCTGGCAGCAAGTCTGCGGCGTATTGATGAAACAGCCCGGCGGTCAGCCACAGGACACTGATGGCCTGCTGCTCCAGCAACGCGGCAAAGTCCTGGCGCGACAGCACGCTGTCCTGGCCGACCACCACCACACAACCGCCGTTGAGCAGCGGCGCCCAGACTTCCAGGGTGCTGGCGTCGAACGCCGGGTTGGAGGCAAAGGCCACCCGGTCCTGCGCGTTGAATTCGGCAAAGCCGTTATTGATCACCAGCCGGCTGATGGCCCGGTGCGGCACCAGCACCCCTTTGGGCGTGCCGGTGGAACCGGAGGTGTACATGATGTAAGCCACGCCTTCGGCTGATTGCATCAGATGCGGATCGTGGGCCGGGTAATCGTGCAGCACCTGCTCGTCGAGATTCAGGCGCCGCGCCGGGTAATCCACGGGCTGGCCGCTCTCGGTCAGCAACAGCACCGCCTGGCTGTCCTGAACCATGAATGCCTGGCGTTCGGCCGGGGCGTTGACATCCAGCGGCACGTACACTGCCGCGCACTTGCTGATTGCCAGTTGCGCCACCAGCAGCGGCAACGAACGCTCCAGCAACACCGCCACGCTGTGCCCGGACTGCACGCCCAGGCCGAGCAGATGATAGGCCAGGCGGTTGGCCTGCTCATTGAGCTCGCGATAGCTCAACTGCTGCGCGCCATGCACCGCCGCCACCGCCTGCGGCTGGCGGGCAGCCTGCAGCTCGAACAGCCGGTGCACGGTTTGCTCGCGGGGATAGTCACGCCCGGTCAGGTTGAAACCGCTCACCACCCGCTCGCGCTCGGCCGCCGACAGCACCGAAACCTTGTGCACGGCACGGTGCGGGGCCTGCTCCAGAGCCAGAACCAGGTTGTCCAGCGCCGCATGCAAGGCTTCACAGACCCGCACCCCGTCCACACTGGCCAGCGCTTGCACGGTCAGGCGCAGGCCGCTGCCGAAATCATCGACGTTGACCACCAGCGGGTAGTTGCTGCGCTCCCGGGAGCTGAGTACGTCAATGCCTTGCCAACCGGCCGCGCCGCTGTCGGGCGTGGTGCTGTGGCGATAATTGAGCAAGGTGCCGAACAGCGGCTGGGCCGCCGGCACCGCGCTGCAACGCAGCGCCTGGGCCAAGGATGCCTGCTCATGACCGAGTAACTCGGCCAGGCTTTGATGGGTGCTGCGCAGCGCCTGCAATACCGGGGCGGCATTGACATCAATGCGCAGCGGTAAGGTGTTGATAAACATGCCCAGTGCCCGGTCCGCGCCCTCGCCGCCCTGCAAACGGCCCAGCAGCACGGTGCCAAACACCACCTGCTCGCGCCCGGACAGGCGCGCCAGCACCAGTGCCCAGGCTTGATGCACCAGGCTCGCGATACTGATGCCCAGGTGCCGGGCCTGCTGACGCAGGCGTGTATCCAGTGCAGCATCGACCGGCAGCTGGCTGTCGACAATGGCACTGCCGTCGCCGTGAACATCCTGCAAGCCATAGGCCAGGGTCGGTTCGTCGATGTCACCGAGCATGGCCCGGAAGAACGCTTCATGAGCCTGCTCATTGGCACCCAGTCGTGCCTGGGCCACGTAGTTGCGGTATTGCGCTGGCGGCGCCAGCGGCTGGGCAACCCCGGCAAGCGCCGTGCTGATTTCGGTAACCAGGGTTTCCAGCGCCGTGTGGTCGAGGATGATGTGATGCAGCAGCAAAATCCCGACCCAGCGCTGGTTGGCCGGGTCGCGGGTATAAGCCAGCCGCAGCAGCGGCGCCCGGCTCAGGTCCAGGCGGTAATGACGGGGGTCGAAACGCGCCTGCAACTGCGTCAGTACATCACCCTGCAAAAGCGCTTCGTCGATTCGCTCAAGGGCCAGTGGCGCACTGCGCCATACCACTTGCACAGCTTCTTCGAGCCCTTCCCAGACCACGCTGCTGCGCAGAATGTCATGACGGGCAATCACCGTGTTCAGAGCGGCGACAAAGGCTTTGATCCGCTCGATATCGGCAAACGCGAACTGCACCTGCAACACGTAAGGGTCACCGGCAGCGCTGGCAAGGTGGTGGTAAAGAACCCCCGCCTGCAACGGTGCCAGGGCGTAGATGTCTTGCACATTGGCCGCGCCGCCCGGCACGGTGGCCAGCACTTGGTCGATCTGGGCCTGGCTCAGGCTGGCCAGCGGCAGCAGGTCCGGGGTGATGTGCTGCGCATCGGCGGCAATGCGATTGGCCGGCACCGCGACCTGCGGCGCAGCGTGCTGTGAATCCCCCACCGCTGCTGCCAGCGCAGCCACATTCGGTTGGCCGAACAGCACCCGCACATCGGCGTGCAATTCGTGCTGGCGCATGCGCTCGACCAGCTTGACCGCCAATAACGAGTGACCGCCCAGCTCAAAGAAATTGTCATGCCGCCCGACCCGCTCGATCTGCAGCAGGTCCTGCCAGAGCCCGGCGATCAGTTGCTCGACCTCACCTTGCGGGGCCTCGAACTGCTGGCGGGCAAACGCTTCGCTGTCCGGGCGCGGCAGCGCCTTGCGGTCGAGCTTGCCGTTGGTGGTCAATGGCAAGGCATCCAGGCGCACAAACGCACCGGGCACCATGTAGTCGGCAAGGTTTGCCAGCAATTGCTCGCGCAGTTCAGCGACCGTCGGCGCTGCACCCTCGGCGGCGATCCAGTAAGCCACCAGACGCTGGTCGCCGGGATTGTCCTGGCGCGCGATCACCACCGCGTCACGCACGCCGGCACAGGCGGCCAGCCGCGCCTGGATTTCGCCCAGTTCGATACGGAAACCGCGAATCTTTACTTGATCGTCATTGCGACCCAGATAGTCCAGGTCGCCCTCGGCATTCCAGCGCGCCAGGTCGCCGGTCCGGTATAAGCGGGCCTGCGGGTCGCTGCTGAACGGATCGTTGATAAACCGTTCGGCACTCAGTTGTTCGCGGTTCAGGTAGCCGCGGGCCACCCCGGCACCGCCGACGTACAGCTCGCCCACCACGCCGACCGGCAGCGGCTGGCGTTGCTCGTCCAGCACATACAGTTGCAGGTCGGGAATCGCCCGACCGATCGGGCTGACCCCGATCAGTTGCGCGTCGGCCGCCTGCAACGGCCGGTAGGTAACATGCACGGTGGTCTCGGTGATGCCGTACATGTTCACCAGCCGCGTGCCGGCATTGCTCAGATTGGCGTACCAAGGCTTGAGCATGCCCGGTTCCAGCGCCTCGCCACCGAAGATCACCTCACGCAGCGAATGCTTGAACGGGCTGCCCTGCTGGGCGGCGATCAGCTGGCGGAACGCGCTGGGGGTCTGGTTCAGCACGCTGACGCCGGCCTCGCAGAGCAAGGCGTAACACGCCTGCGGCTCACGGCTGATACGTTGCGGCACGATCAGCAACTGACCGCCGTAGGCCAATGCCCCCCAGATTTCCCAGACCGAAAAGTCGAAAGCAAAAGAATGGAACAGCGCCCAGACATCCTGCTGGTTGAAGTCGAACCACTCACGGGTGGCCGAGAACAGCCGGGTGACGTTGCGGTGTTCGACCATCACCCCTTTGGGCAGGCCGGTGGAGCCAGAGGTATAGATGACGTAGGCCAGATGCTGGCGGCCCAGGCCGACGACCTGCGGATTACTGGTAGGCTGGCTGGCAAGCCCGGCGTCGCCCAGCTCAATGATCGGCAGGCCGGCTGAGGTGACTCGCTCACGGCTGTCGCCCTGGACCAGCACTGCCAGCGGCGCGCTGTCTTGCAGGGTGAAGACGATGCGTTCCTGCGGGTAAGCCGGATCGATGGGCACATAGCCAGCGCCGGCCTTGAGCACCCCCAGCAGGCCGACGATCATTTCCACGCCACGCTCGACACAGATCGCCACCCGTTGATCCGGCCCGGCGCCCAGCGCCAGCAGATGATGGGCCAACTGATTGGCGCGGCTGTTCAATTGGCCATAACTGAGCCGCTGCCCCTCGAAAATCAGCGCCGTGGCCTGCGGCCGGGCTGCGGCGTGGGCTTCGAACTGCTGATGGATCAGTGGCAGGTCGGCAAACTGCTGCGGTGCCGGGTTCAGACCGTGCAGCAAATGCTGGCGCTCTTGGGCCGGCAGAATGTCCAGGTCATGCAGCGCGCTGTCCGGCTGCTGCTCAAGGGCCTGGCTCAGGCTGTGCAGCGCGGTCTCCAGGTAATGGGTGAACCGCTCGGCGCCAATGCGGGTATCGGCCATGGCGGTGATGCGCAAGTCTTCGCCAAGGTCGTCGATGTTCACCGTCAGCGGGTAATTGGTGCGCTCTTGGGCCCCGAGAATCTGGATGCCTGGGGCGACGTCGATGATCTGCGCGCCGTCGACGGCATCGCTGTGCCGGTAGTTGAAAATCGCGCCGAACAACGGGGTTGGCACGTTCACCGCACTGCAACGCTGGGCCAGCGCCAGCGATGCCTGTTCATGGCCGAGCAAGGCGGTCAGCCGCTGATGGGTGGCCAACACCGCGTCGCGCACGCCCTGCCCGCCAACATCAACCCGCAGCGGCAGGGTGTTAATGAACATGCCCAACGCCTGCTCGGCACCGGCGCCGGCGTCCATGCGGCCAAGCAGCACGGTGCCGAACACCACCGCCTCGCGGCCGGACACCACGCCCAGCACCCGGGCCATGGCCAGGTGCATAAGGCTTGCCACACTCACCCCGGCCTGGCGAGCTTGCGCACGCAGCGTGCGGCTCAGGCCGGCGTCGAGCATCAGCCTGGATTCTTCGATGTCCTTTACATCCGCTTCCTGCAAACCGAACGGCAAGGTCGGTGCATCAATGTCGCCGAGCATGGCAGCGAAAAATTGCTCTTGGGCGCCAATGTCGTTATTGAGCCGCACTCGAGCCAAGGCATCGCGAAACGGCACGGCCGCCGGCAACTGATCGGCCTGGCCGGCGAGCACCGCCTGAATCTCGCGCCGCACCACGTCCAGCGCGGTGTGATCCATAACCATATGGTGGAACAGCAACAAGGCCACCACCCGCTGATTGGCCGGGTCCTCGGCAGACACCAGCCGCAGCAGCGGCGCCTGGCGAACATCCAGACGCAACTGCCGCGAGTCATGCCGGGTGCGCAGTTGCTGCAATACATCGCCGTCAGTGGCCAGGCTCAGCGTCTCAAAAGCCAGGGTTGCCCGGCGCCAGACCACCTGCAGCGGCTCGTCGAGCCGGTCCCAGACGATGGCGGTGCGCAGGATATCGTGGCGATCGATCACCCATTGCAGCGCCTGGGCAAAGGCTTGCAGGTGCTCGGCACTGGCAAAGGCGAACTGCGCCTGCAGCACGTAAGGGTCGCCCTGCCCGGCAGCCAGGTGGTGATAAAGCATGCCCTCCTGCAACGGCGCCAGCGGGTAGATGTCTTGCAGGTTGGCCACACCACCGGGCACCGTCGCGACAATGCGGTCGATGGCCGCCTGATCCAGCTGCACCAGCGGTAGCATGTCCGGGGTGATCCGGTAGGCCGGGCTCAGCCAGTTGCCACCGCGCAGGGCGAGCATGTCCAGCAGCCCGGCCTTATGTTCGGCCAGGCTGTCCCACAGCGCATCGTCTAGCGTTTCATCGTTGCCCAGCAACATCAGATCGGCGCCTTCACGTTGCAGACCGATCGCGTGGGTGGAAAGAACAGCCATTAATTCGCGCAAATGCATGGGAAGAACCTGCCGTGAAATCGTTGACGGAAACAGCCGGGCGGGCGTTTTCCAACTGCAAAGCCAACGCGAGCCTTCCTGGCCCGCTACCGGGGGAGAAAACTAAAGCATCCGGCAGTGGCACTCTGACAGGGGAAGCAGGGACAAACCGCAGGATTGGGTTGAACGCATCGGGCCAGAGCGGTTCGTGGCCTTTGGGGCGGCATGGGCGGCGGGTGATTGGCCGCGAAAAAAAGCCCGCCATCAAGGCGGGCAAGCTCGCACATCCGTTCGGCTTACTTTTTATTGGCCATCTTGGCGGCCTGAGCAGCACCTTGTTCAGCGATCACAGTAAGCTTCTCGTCGGCGCCCTTTTCCTCGACCAGAGTGTCCTTAAGCAGCTTTGCCGCCTCGTCGAACCCCAGTTGCCTGGCCATGGCGATCAAGGTGCCGTAGCTGGCGATCTCGTAATGCTCGACCTTCTGCGCCGCGCCGATCAGGGCGGCATCGAGTACTTCGCCCTTCTCGATTTCTTCGAGCAGGTCTTTACTCTCTTCAACCAGCCCTTCCATCGCGACGCACTTGATGCGCTTGAGCTTGAGCCCGGTGACCTCGACCAGTTGATCGATCCGTTCGATCTGGCCACGGGTTTCTTCCAGGTGCGTTTCAAAGGCCTCTGCCAGTAACGGGTTTGTGCAAGCGCGTGCCAGGCGTGGCAGCGCTTTGGTGATCTGTTTTTCTGCGCTGTAAACATCGGAAAGTTCGTGCACAAACAGATCCTGAACCGTAGTACGGGTAGCTTTAGACATGACAATTCTCCAATAAAAATACGATACAACCGATAAACACCGGCTCACCTTAGTTACAAATACTCAGCCACTGCCAATAAAACACCTGACAGCCCATCACTGTTTAGCGCGTGCATCAACACCGGGTTTAGCCGCAAAAAAAAACAAGTACACGGGCTCAGTAAAAGTGCCGTCAAAAAAGCCAGGCGAGGCAAGCATTGCAAGGTAAATACTGGCCGCAATGGACTACCTGAATTCGCTCACACGCAATGCGCTGTGCTTAGTTACGACCGAAGCTGACCGGCGAATCGTTCATCTTTCGATATTTATAATGACGGACGGCAAGACAAGCGGCGCCTTGGTCAATTGAACAGTGTCCAGTGGCAAAAGCCCACTCACCAATAACTGTCTATTTCAACTTTAATAACGGCCTGAAAGCCTGAAAAAAGTTAAGCGGACAGCCCGGTTGGTTACGGATTGAATACCCCCGGCTCAGCTTTCCTTGCGCCAGCTCTCCAGGGTTCCGTGATGCTGTTGAGTCAGCTCCTGCTTGAGCTGGAACACCAGATCCACGATGGCCCGACTGGTGGTCAGACTGGAGGCGTCAATCTCATGGGCAATGAACGATGGGTGGCCCTTGCCCGACTGGTAGACCGAAACGGTCATTTTCTGGTTGTTGTCGATGGTGCAGATGCACCTCAACGGAAGAAAGCCAGACTCGATGATCTGGCGAAGCTCTAGGGGCGACATCACGGCTGCTCTCCCGGACGGGTGGATGATCCATAAGCAGTCGAAAGGAAATGTGCAGTGTTTGTTCCATGAACTGGACAGGCGGGCGCTGATTCCAGCAAACACCGGATTGCAGGACTAATTCGCGGCTGAAGCCGCTCCTACCCGGCCCGCCCCCCCGGCGCGAACACGCTCAGGACGGAAACCGCTCGCTGCAATACGCTGCGAGCATGTCACGCAGCCAAGGGGTCATCACCTGCTTGCCCAGCGCATCGCCCAGCAAGCCCATGTCATCGGACACGCAGGCAGCGATCTCAGCATTACGAGTAATACGAAAACAGCTTTTGAACACGTACTCGCGCAACTGTCTGACCTGCTCAGCCGCCTCTGGCGAAACATGTTCATGGCAATCGACCATGGTGCAGGCCTGCACCCAACTGCTGTCGAACGAAGCGCTGTCGCGCAGGTCAAGCACGGCATCCCAATTATCGATATTGCCCAGCAGGCGCTGGAAAAAATCGTCCTGGCGCACGACAGCCGTGAGCTCGGCAAGGCTTTGCATAATCAGTGCATCGCTCCATCAGAGGGCAGGAATCAGCCCTTGCCCGCCAGCAACTCCAGCACCTGCGCGTGCAGCGCCGGATCACCGCAAGCCACCACTGGGCCGCCATGCTGCGCCGTGCCGCCGGTCCAGCTGGTCATCACGCCACCCGCGCCTTCGATGATCGGCATCAGTGCCTGCACGTCATAAGGTTTGAGGCTCGCTTCGATGATCACATCGACATACCCGCTGGCCAGCATGCAGTACGCATAGCAGTCACCGCCCCAACGCATCAGGCGGGTCTGGCTGGCGACCCGATCAAAGGCTGCACGCTGCGCTTGATCGAACATGTCTGGCGTCGTCGCCATCAGCGTCGCTTGCGACAGGCTCGCGCAACGGCGGGTCTTCAGCGGCGCGCCATTGCACCAGGCGGCGTCGCGGGTGCCGACATAACGCTCGCGGGTGAACGGCTGGTTCATGACGCCCAGCACCGGCTGCTCGCCGTCATTCAACGCAATCAGCGTGCCCCACAGCGGCAGCCCGGTAATAAAGGCACGGGTGCCGTCGATTGGGTCCAGCACCCAGGTCAGGCCGCTGCTGCCGGCCACCGCCTCTTCTTCTTCACCGAGAATGCCGTCGTGCGGGTAACGGGCCTGGATCAGCTCGCGCATCACCCGCTCTGCCGCCTTGTCGCCCTCGGTCACCGGATCGAACAACGCCCCGCCCTTGTCTTGCACCGCCAGCGGCGCGCGGAACCACGGCAAAATCGCCAGGCCCGAGGCATTGGCCAGTTGGTGGGCGAAAGTCAGGTACTCCTGGAGTTTTTCTTGCGGCAAAGACATGAGCGATTCCCGGGTTTGATGCGAATAACGGGGGCAGATTCAGACACGCCCGCCATGACAGGCGCGCATCATAGCCCGAGCGCATCAGGAATGCAGGCCCGGCGTCTTATCCGAGCGGTTCCACGGATACCCCTTGGCCATCAGCAGCATCTCTTTGGCCTGATCGAGAAAATCACTGATCAGCCACGGCTTGGGCATGAACCGCGCGTTGGCCGGTAACTCGTCATTGCGTACCGCGCGATGCCCGGATGTCACCAACACCGGAATCTGCGGCCAGCATTCAGAAATCAGCCAGGCCAGCTCGAACCCGTCGATCTTGCCCGGCATCTTGATGTCGGTGATGACCAGCCCGATGTCGGGGTGCTCCTGAAGAATCTTGAACGCTTGGTCGGCATTGGGCGCACCCAGTGCCTTGATCTCTCCAAGCTCAAGAATCTCCTGGGCCAGTTCCAATAACACCGGCTCGTCTTCCACTACTAATACGTACTGTTCCATAGACTCGGCTCCATCAGTTGTTACCCATGTGAAGCCTTGACTGGACAAACGGTTCAGAGAATTTTGCCGAACGGTCGTGACCGTGGGTTTGGGCAAAGGTGGTGGTGACGGGGGTGGATTCCGATGAGTGGATAATGGCCTGATGCCTGGTCTTTGAGATGCTCAATCATGCCTGAACAGTCCCGATGGTTCCTGTCGGCAAGAACCATCGGCCGTCACGCGCCTTGACTAGAACGCATACACCAGTGTGGCCGTGGCGCTGCGCGGGGTGCCATACCAGCCACGTGAACCAATCGCGGTGTAGTATTTCTCGTCAAACAGATTATTGAGGTTGAGCGAAACACTGGTTTGCGCGGTGAACGCGTATTGCGCCATGACGTCGACAATGCTGTAGGCATCCTGGCCGAATGTTTCGTCATTGGGGCCGGCGCCTTTGTAATACTCCGCCCCTTGCCAGCGCACCCCGCCACCCACTTTCAGTTGTGGCATCGACTGCAAGCGATAGCTGGTGAACAGCTTGAGGGTATCTCTGGGCACTTCAGTGCGCAGGCGCTGGTCATCCGAGTCCTCAATCACCGCGTAGGTGTAGCTGGCAGACACTTGCCAGTCAGGAAGGATTTCGCCAGCCATTTCCATCTCGAAACCACGGGTCTTGGTACCAGACTCGGCACGGTAGGCCTGATTGCCGTCCGGCGCCAGGTTGCTGCCGTCGGCCACCGCGAGGTTGTCCTGGCGGACCTCGAACACACTCAAGCCTGCGGTCAGACGCTTGTCCCAGAACTCGCTCTTGAGACCCAGCTCGTAATTCACGCCCTCTTCCGGATCAAGGTAGCTGCCAGTGACCGTCCTGTTGCTTTGAGGCTTGAAGATCGTGGTGTAACTGGCGTAGGCCGACCAGTTCTCGGACAGGTCATAGACCAGCCCCAGATAAGGCGTGACCACCCCGCTTTCGCCACGTGAAGTGCGGGTGACACTGCCGGTCGACAAGCGTTGGGAGAGGTCGTCACGTTGCCAGTCGATCACCCGTGCTCCGGTAATCAACGCTAGATCATCGGCCAGGCTCCAACGCACCGAAGCCACCAGCCCGGTCTGGGTTTCGTCCTGCGCCGTGCGCGAAGAGCGGGTATGGATCGCGCTCGGGGTCGCCAGCGAACCGTCCCATGTATAGATGTTGTCGATGGTCTGAAACGACCACAGCGGGTAACCGTAACTACGGTAGTAGGCTTTGTAGTGGCTGGCTCCGAGGTAGAGCTGATGCTCGCGGGACAACAACTGGAACGGGCCGGACGCCGACAGTTCGAACGAGGTCTGGCGCGGCTCCCCTGCCCAGCGGCCAGTCCAGGTACTGATGCCGCTGCCATCAGGGTTGACAGTACCGCTGGCAGCGGTGGCAAAGGCATCGTCATAGCTGCGGCGGCTATGCTCGGCGTTGAGTTTCAACTGCCAGCCATTTCCGAGCTCATGGTCCAGGCTGGTGAACAACGTCTTGCCCCGACGTTTGTGGTAGCTCCAGTCCGACGCCGAGTTGAACGAGCGCGAAGGCTTGAAATGACTGCCATCAGTGTTGTACATCGGGAAGCCGTGATTGCCGGCGCCTTCGTTGTCCATTTCCTGGTATTCAGCCCCCACGGTCAGCATCGTGCTGTCAGTCAGGTCCCACTCCACCACCCCGTAAGCCACCTGCTTTTGCAGGGACTGGCGGTCGACATGGCTCTGGCCATCGCTGGCCGAGGCAACCAGGCGCCCGCGCACATGACCGCTGTCCGATAGCTTGCCGGACAGGTCCAGCTCAGTGCGGTAGGTGTCCCAGGAACCGGCTTTGAGGGTCAGCGAACGCTGCGGCTCGAAGGTCGGCTTCTTGCGAATCAGGTTGACCGTCGCGCCGGGGTCCCCGGTGCCTGACATCAGCCCGGTGGCCCCACGCACCACTTCGACCCGGTCATAGCTGACCATGTCGGCAAGGTCGTCGCGAAATCCGAAGGTATCCGGGCGGTTGAAACCGTCAACCTGAATACTGCCGACCTCAAAGCCGCGCACATAGATATGGTTGGCGTCGCTGCCAGCCGGCCCCATGCTGTCGACGACCACACCGGGCGTCTGCTCCAGTACCTGAGTAACATCGGTCAGGTTCTGGTCGTCAATCTGCTGGCGGGTGACCACACTCACCGACTGCGGTGTCTCGCGTGCCGACAGGCGCAGCCCGGTCGCGGTATTGGCAGAACCTGTGGTGTAACTGCCAGTGCCTTCAGTGGTGGCCCCTAACTGCACGCTCGATACAGTGGTCGCGCCCAGCTCCAGCGCCCCTGGCTGTGCGGGTTGGGCCAACAGGTAACGCTTGTATGCAGCGCGCTGCATCTGCAGCCCACTGCCCTGCAGCAGGCGCGCCAACCCTTGCTCGGGCTCGTAACTGCCCTGCAACCCCTGACTGCGCAGGCCGGCGGTTTGTTCGTTGCTGAAGCTGACCGTCACCCCGCTGACGGTGGCGAACTGGTTGATGGCAGCGGCCAGCGAACCCGCCGGGATGCTGTAGGCGACCGGGCCTGCCCAGGCATTGGCCCCCACCAGCATCGCACCTGAAAGGCCCACTGCCAGGGTGGCCTGACGAACACTGATGGCGAGGGGAGAAAAACAAGCGGACATCCATTGACTCCTGTTCCGTGGACATTCGACTACCAATGCGAAACGCATTGATAACGAGAATCCTTCACATGAAAGGGGCGCAATGTTCTGTAATGTTTTGCTGGTTTGTCAACTGGCGATCAGGATTTTGCCACTTGGCAATATGCCACCACGAAGTGTCTGGTTCGGGGTTATCGCAGACTCCGGCGACCGTTACTGCTGACCTATGCGGTCCAGCTCGTGCTTGAGCTTCTCCGCTGTGAGGGCCGAATGATCCAGGCGCAAGAATGCTTCTAAACGCTTTTTGATCTGGTCGACTGTCGCGTCAAATGCGGCCTGAACCTCGCTGTCTGATCCTTGCACGGTAGAAGGATCGGCAAGGCCCCAGTGGCTTTTGACAGCGGCTCCGAAATAGACCGGGCATGGTTCGCCTGCGGCCTGGTCACACACGGTGATCACCACATCCGGTGGTGAATCCGAAAAAACCTCTGAGCCTTTGCTGTAAAGACCGGTGGTGTCGATACCCAGCGCCTGTAGCGTGCTGACGGCGCGAGGATTGAGCTGGCCGCTTGGCAAGCTGCCTGAACTGACCGCAGTCAATCCACTCGGAGCCAGGTGGTTGAACAGCCCTTGCGACAGAACACTGCGGCAACTGTTGGCCGTGCACATAAACAACACTTTCATGGCTTTCTCCTAGGGGATGCTCAGCCGCAACGCCAGTGCCGCGAGCGTTACCAGCAAGATAGGGAGGGTGAGGATGCTGCCAACTTTGAAGTAGTAGCTCCAGCTGATACGGATGTTCTTTTGCGCCAGGACATGAAGCCACAGCAGTGTGGCCAAGCTGCCGATGGGGGTGATCTTCGGACCCAGATCGCAACCGATGACGTTGGCGTAGATCATGGCCTCACGCACCAGCCCCGTAGCGTTGCTGCCCTGGATGGACAGAGCACCGATGAGCACACTCGGCATGTTGTTCATGATCGACGACAGCAGCGCAGCGGTAATGCCCGTGCCCAAGGTGGCCGCCCACAGTCCATGCCCGGCGAACGTATCAAGCAACCCGGTGAGGGCGTCAGTGAGTCCTGCATTGCGCAGGCCATAGACCACCAGGTACATGCCCAGTGAAAACACCACGATCTGCCAGGGCGCGTGCCTGATGACTTTTTTTGTCGAGATGATGTGGCCTCTTGCAGCGATAGCCAGCAGGATTACCGCACACCCTGCAGCGACGGCGCTGATGGGGATGCCTGATGGCTCCAGGGCGAACAGCCCGAGCAACAGCAGGCCAAGCACCCACCAGCCAGCAATGAAGGTCGCCCGGTCACGAATAACCGCCTCTGGTGCCTCAAGCTGACCCACGTCGTAGCGGGCGGGGATGTCCTTGCGATAGAACATCCAGAGCATCACCAGCGTCGCCGCCACCGCCACTAGATTCACCGGCCACATGACTGACGCGTACTCTGCGAAACCCACGCCAAAGAAGTCGGACGAAACGATGTTGACCAGATTGGACACCACCATGGGCAGACTGGCGGTATCGGCGATAAAGCCTGCGGCCATCACAAACGCGAGGGTCGATGCAGGACTAAAACGCAGCGCCGTCAGCATCGCTATAACGATGGGGGTGAGGATCAGTGCGGCGCCATCGTTGGCAAACAATGCCGAGACGCTTGCCCCGAGCAGGATCATCAGCGCAAACAGACGCCCGCCTCTGCCGCCCCCCCAGCGGGCGACGTGAAGCGCTGCCCATTTGAAAAAGCCTGCCTCATCAAGCAGCAGACTGATGATGATCACGGCAATGAAGGTCGCGGTGGCGTTCCAGACGATGTGCCATACAACCGGCACATCCTCCCAACTGACCACACCCGTCAGCAATGCCAGACAGGCACCCGCAGCTGCGCTCCAGCCGACGCCCAAGCCCCTTGGTTGCCAGATAACGAGCACCAGCGTAACTACAAAAATCGATGCAGCGATAAACATGGGGATGTTCCAGATCAAGAGGTCAGCAGCAGGAGGTTTGGCGTACGGGCCTGTCGTGCATCGAAGCCAGCCGTCCTTGCTGGTCTTTGACCCAGCGCTGGTGGGCGTGCGTTGTGACCTTCAGAACATCCAGCGCCCACTGTTCAAGCTCGGGGTGCAGCCGGTAGTAAACCCACTGACCCTGCCTGCGGTCTGCGAGCAAGCCACAGGCACGGAGTTGGGCCAGGTGCCTGGATACCTTCGGCTGATTGTCATCCAGCGCCCAGATCAGCTCGCACACGCACAGCTCACCCTCAGCGCAAAGCATCAGCATGATCCGCGCGCGGGTTTCATCCCCCAGGCATTTGAAGAACGTGTGTGGTGCAAGAGTCATCGGCGAGCGGCCTGCATATGCGGATAAACGAATATGCGGATGTAATCATATTTGACCCGTTTGTACAAATGCCTGGCGAAGATAATTATCGGCCACGTCCGGGATGCTCGGTCAGGCCAGCATTGAGACTGGCTACAACGCTTATAACCGGTGCGACTCGTCACTCTCCTTTGCCAACCGCGCTGCCCCGGCCCTTTCCATCACGGCCAGCCCGAGCACAGCGATCGAAAACACAATCAACAACCACACGACAGAGTTTTCAATCGATTGAAAAGGCGATTCGAGCAGTTCCATGGCGTTATTCCTGTTCCAGGGCTGGGGTATTGCGACGCGCCTTGGTTCAGGTAGCCCGCGAAGTGAGATGTACGGCGACAGCTCAAATAGAGCCTTCAGGCCACCGGACCCGGCCATGATGACCAACCTTGTATATTTCCAAAAAGAATTATTGGTTATTTTTAAATAACCTAAATTTACTCACCGCAGTAAATCCGAAATGGCATAAAAATCCAATTTTTGATTCTTTTTCAAATTTTCCCGCATCAGGCACAGTACTTCCCCACTCTTCTTGTTACCCGCCAGGAGCCGCCCTGCCCCATGCATCTGGATCTGCGTCAATTGCGTCATTTCATCGCTCTGGTCGAATACCGTAACTTCGGCCTGGCCGCGCAGGCGTCGAATATCTCGCAGTCGGCGTTCAGCCGCAGTATTCAGGGGCTGGAGCAGAGTTTCGGGGCGCGGTTGATTGATCGCACGCGCAATCTGGAGCCGACCAAGAAGGGCCTGATTGTGCTGGAGCATGCGCGGTTGATGGTGGGCAATGCCCATGATCTGCTCAATGCCGTGCGTCAGTTCAATGAGCGTGAGGCCGGTGAGTTGTCGTTTGCCTGCGGCCCGGCGCCCGCGGCGTGGTTGATGCCGCAGGCGCTGGGGTTGTTTACCCGGCGGCTGCCGAAGGTGCGGCTGCGTTTTCATGTCGATAACTGGCAGGCGCTGGGACAGCGGTTGCTGGCGGAGGAATGCGAGTTTTTCGTCGCCGATGCGCGTAATTTTGAGCATGACCCGGATTACCGGGTGGAGCTGCTCAGTTCGCATCGCTGGGGCTTTTGCTGCCGCAGCGATCATCCGCTGGCGGCGTTCGAGCAGGTAACGGTGGAGCAGTTGTTCAGTTATCCGCTGGCAGGTTCGGTGCGCCCGCCCAACCTGCGCAAGGCGCTGGTGGAATTGAGCGGGCGGCCGGATTTTCAGACCAGTATCGAGTGCGACAACGGCTATAGCCTGATCAGTGTGATTCAGCATTCCGATGCCATTGGCACCACCAATGTCAGCAAGAGCAATCCGTACCTGCGCCAGGGCTTGAAGATTCTCGATGTGCAGGGGCTGGATCCGCAGTTGCCGGAGTTTTATACCCACTACGGGATCGTCAGCCGGGCCGGTTACAAGCTGTCGTTTCTGGCCCAGACCTTGATCGAGTGTTTCCATGAGGCCGATCAGGCGATGCAGGCGCTGGAGGCACAGGATCTGTGCCTGGAGCATTGAGCGGATGGTGCGCAGTGTCAGTGCCGGCCTCTTCGCGAGCAGAGCTCGCTCCCACAGGGTTTGTGGTGATTACAGCGCTGTCACCCTGAAGCGGCTGATGGTCTGGCGTGACCAGACCGAGCGAAAGCCGAAGTAGCCGTCTGTGGATCGCCCGTCCAGCGCTTGCTGGAACATCAGCCGGTCATCGACCCAATAGGCGGTCTGGTCGGCGCTGACTTCAACCCGAATGCGGTAAATGCGTCCGGCTTCGAGCAGGTAGTCGGGTTGCAGGTGTTCGCCCAGCAAGTGACGCTCGCCGCTGCCGTCGTACCAGCGAAAGCGCGTGGTGCTGTTGCCGTTGCCGCCCATGCCCACGTACCAGCTGGCCATGTTGTCGTAGGCTTCCAGCACGCCGTTGCGTCGCGCCAGGCGCAAGTGCCCGTCTGGCAGGTCCGGTTCGTGGGCGCCCCAGAACAGGTTCATGTCACTGAGGCGGTCGTTGGCCTGGCCGGCCACCAGCACCTGGCGCAGAAATTCGATGCGGTAGGCACCGCGCAGCGGCCGGTCGAGCCAGACGGTCATGCCGGCGCGGGTGTCCATGATCAGCCGTTGTTGCTCGACGTATACCGCCGAGCCGGCCGGGTCCTGGGTTTCGATGCGCCAGCGCTGGGGGTCCAGTGCGCTGAAGTCATCCTGCTCGATGGCCGGGGCCGGTTGAGCGATCTGGGAAAGCATGGTTACGCCCTCTGAACGGGTAGATGGGTCAGGCATCGTGGTTAAAGGCCAGCAGGGCCATGGCGGTAAGACCCCATTGCGCCACGGCATTGGTCGACAGGTTGGCCGCTGCGGAGGTGCCAGCCTGTTCGTCGATCCGCGACACCGGGTCCGGTTCATCGAGCGGGTACAGGTAGGCCGGCACCTCGACGCGGTTCAGGCGTTCGTTGGGTCTGGGGATGCCGCCTGAGCCGGCGAAAAACTCCTTCCAGGCCCGCTCACGCAGGCCGCTATCGTTGAGCCGCCAGCCAGCGAACGCGGTCAGCCGGGCATGCCCTTGGGCCAGGTTGAGGTTGGCCAATGGCTGGCCGAGCGCCTTTTGCTTGTCAGCCGGTGCCGCGTTGTAGAGCCGGCAGTAGTCGAGCCAGGCTTTTTCGAAGCCGGCCGAGGGCAGCAGTTGCAGTAGTTCGCTGCAGATTTCTGCCAGGCCGAACACGGCTGACAGGTGCGAGACGCTGAGCTTGCCAGTGGTGTTGGGCTCGAAGCGGCCACTGTCGAGGTGCATGCTCGCCACGCCGGTAAAAAACCCGTGGGGCTGGGCGGCGATCGATTCCATGCTGGTGAGCAGGCGTTTGCCGATGGCCGGGTCGCCGCTGCGCTCCCACTCGGTGAGCCAGGCGGCGGCGATGGCGCCCCAGTCGGTGCCAAAGCTGATGCTGGCGTAGCCTTCGCGCGGCTCCGCCTGCTGACCAATCTTGCGCCCGGGCACCACTTCGCGCAGGGTGCGCAGCGCCTCGTTCTGCTCACGCAGCAGGTCACCGACCCGCTCGTCAGCGGTCAGGTAATAAAGAAAACGCCGGTTGGCGGCGGTGGAAATGCGCAGTTGCTTGGCGCTGTCGCCCCAATGCTGGACGTTGTGCCGCGAGCCCAGTGGTGCGAAGCGGCCCAGGTGGTGCACATCGACTTCACCGGTGTGGCGGGTCATGGCTTCGGCCATGCGGAACACGTCGTGGCGGCCGCTGCGCAAAAAGTAGTACCACAACCACAGGTCGGTGCTCAGTTCCGAGTTGTCCCAGGCGTAGCCGCCGACGTCGTAGCGCCACACGTGGCGATGCTCGTCGTAGGTGTGCATGACATCGCCGTAGTCCCAGAAGCCGTACCATTTGCGCTGTTCGACTTCGTTTTTGTAGAAGTCGAAGTACCAGCCCAGTTGCGACTCAAGCTGTTGCTCGCGTGCCCCGCCCTTGCCCGCCGGCGCCCAGCCGGGGCCGAACACCTGTGCGGCGTGCAAGTGCTGCGGGCTGGCCAGCAGTAACGGCGGCTCCTGAATACGCCGGGCGATCTGCTGCAGTTGGCGGTTGCTGGGGGTGGCAGCGACCAGTTGCAGTTCCAGCTCACTGGTGCGCGCCACGCCCAGTGGCGTGTTAAAGCCCGGTTCGTAGTCTTCGTAAGTGATTTCCAGTGCTTCACGCTGTTTGACGAAGCTGTCCTGGCCCAGGCCGTCGTGGTACGGGCGCAGGTCCATGGCGCTGGCCTGAGGCGCCCACAGCCAGAGGGTGATCTGCGCCTGGTCGGTGTGCGCGTCATTGATGTCCAGTTGTGCCGGGTAGCTCTGCCAGAAGTTGCGCAGGCCGAACACCACCCCGCCGCTCGGCGAGCCGAGGTAACCGACCCCTGCAGCACGCTGGCCACTGGCGCTGTGCAGCCAGCTGTGACCGCTGGCGGTGCGTTTGCTGATCTGGAAGCCGTCCGGGTGCGCCTGTACCAGCCGGTAGCTGCCGAACGCCGGAATGTAGTGCAGACGGTTGCCGACCTCCGGGGCGAACTGCTCCACCGGGCCGGTGCTGCGCCCTTCGACCTGGGCGCGCAAGATCGCCTCGCCGGCGTCGCGGCGCAGGCCGGTGAGGCCCCGCACCGCTTCGCTGAACACCCCGCCGTTGGCACCGACAAAGCGCACGTGGCGGTCATGCAGCGGCGCTTGCTGAGGGCTGTCGAAACGCAGCCCCACGCCCTTGATGAAGTCCTGTTGCGCATCGCCGTCGAACACCTGGGTGTGCAGGATGCGCAGGCTGTCACTGTTGGCGTAGGCATACAGGCGCACCACGAACGGCAGCAGGCTGCCCTCGCCGCCCTGTAGTTGATGGGTGCCGTGCAGCGCGACGACGGTGCGCAGCGGGCCGTTCTGCTCCAGCAGCACGCGCTGCACCCGGCTGCGGTAGTGACGCAGCGCGCCGCCGGGCTGGTCCGGGTCGCCCTGCACTTGCAGCAGCAGATGGCCGTTGCGCAGCAGGGTCTGGCCATGGCGTTGCACGCTGTCGAGCAGCACGTCGCCCTGGCGCGGGATGACGCAACGTAACAGGCCGGTGTCGATCACGATGCTGCCCGGCTGCTCATCGGCCAGTGGTTTACCGGACGGAGCAGCACGGGCCGGGCGCAGCTCGAACTGCTCAGCCAGTGGTACGCCGGGTGCCAGGGCATGGGCGGTCCATTTCAGGCTGCCATCCGGCCAGTAAGCCAGCGGCCAGCTCTGTACAGCGGTCGAGCCACTGCCGTGAGCGTGCAAGGCGAACTGGCTACCGGCCGGCACTTGCCCACGCGCCCACGGCGTGCCCCAGGTCACCCCGGCAAAGGCGTCCGGGCGCTGGCCGCCCAGCCAGGCCAATGGCGCCGACGCGGGCGCCAGCGCCGGGTTGGCAGCCTGCGCCTGAGCAAGCAACGGTGCGGCGCCGGCCAGTATCGCGCTGGCCTGGATGAAGCGGCGGCGGTCAATCAGCGGGCCGCGCATCAGAAGTCATAACCTACGGTCACACCCAGGGTGCGCGGCTCGCCGACCACACCAAAGGCCGAGCCATAGTCACCGGCGCTCATGCTGCGGTAGTAGCGCTTGTCGGTGAGGTTGTTGGCCCACAGTGAGGCACTCCAGGTGCCGTCGGCGTACTTGCCAGACAACCCGGTAGACAGGTTGAGCAGGCCGTAGCCGGGAATCCGGGTGAACGCCGAGTTGTCCACCGAGCCGTAAGCCCAACTGCGGTACGACCAGCGCGCCTGGGCGAACGCCTGCAGGGCGGCGAAGGTTTGCCACTCGTAGCGGCTGGTCAGGTTGTAGGTGACTTTGGGCGAGCGGAATACCCGTTCGCCGTTCATGTTGCACGAGGACGGCGCATTGGGCGCCAGGGTGATTTCCGCCGGGCAACGGCCGTCCGCGAAGTCCAGGTACTTGTTGTCCAGCAGCGTGCCATTGAAGTTGAGGCTCAGGCCGTCCAGCGGCTTAAGGGTGATGTTGGTCTCCAGCCCGCGCGAGCGCATGGTGCCGGCGTTGATCAGGTAGCTGCTCTGACTTTCCAGGTCATAGGCGGTGGTCTGGAACTGCTCGACCTGCGACCAGAACAACGCCGCATCGATGCTCAGGCGCTGGTCCAGCCACTGGCTCTTGAACCCCAACTCCGCGCCGCGAGTGCTTTCCGGTTCCAGCAGCAGGCTGTCGAAACCGGCTCTGGCCGCCGCGCCCGACGACACGTTCATGCCGGGGGATTTCTCGGCGTAGGCCAGCGTGGCGTAACCCTGCAGGGTCGGGGTGAAGTAGTAGGTGGCGTTGAGCATCGCTGCGGGCAGCACTTCGTACTGATTCAACTCGCCAGAGTCGAAGTCGTTCTTGTTGACCCGGCGGAACGAGCCGGATTTTTTCTCATAGGTGGCGCGTAACCCGGCGGTCACATCCAGTTTGGGGCTCAGGTGCCAGGTGCCCTGGCCAAATACCGAGAACATCGTGTCGTCGATCTGGCCCCAGCGCTGCACCAGCTTGCCGGTATTGCTGGTGTTGCCGTAGTACTGGGTGACCTGAGCGCTGCTGCCATAGTAGTCGTGGGCGTAGGTGTCGAGGTTTTCGCCCCAGTACACCGCGCCCAGGGCGTAGTCGAAGAACTCGCCCTTGGGTGAGTCCAGACGAATCTCCTGCGACCACACCCGGTCGCGCACATCGGCACCGCTGCCGGCATACAGCTTGATGTCGGTGCCGTCGGTGTTGTTCGGCTGGTAGCCGAAATAGCGGTAAGCGGTGGTCGAGCGCAGGTTGTAGCCGCCATCGAGCTTCCAGTTGGCCTCGACCGACAACCCGCCCTGATTGACGTAGGCGCGGTTCTCGTCGTCGGTATTGACCCGATAGCCGCCGCCCACCACCCGTGCGCCGACCAGGTTGGTGCGGGTGATGTAAGGCACGCTGCCGTTGATGCTGTGCGCCGCATCGAGCACCTGCACCGGGTAGCTGGTGGCCTTGTTGTAGTCGGCGATCACCCGCAGGCTGAAATCATCGCTTGGCACCCACAGCAACTGGCCGCGCGCGCCGTCTTGGTTGCTGCCGCCCAACTGGTGGCCGCTGTACTCGTTCTTGATGTAGCCGCCCTTCTCGGTGTGCGACACGTTGATGCGCCCGGCCAGGGTTTCGCTCAGGGGACCTGAGAACATCCCCTGGGTCTGGGTGTAACCACGCTGGCCGAGGGACTGACGAATCGAACCCTCGAGGCTAAAGGTCGGTTTGCGGGTATGAATGTCCACCGCGCCGCCGGTGGTATTGAAGCCGCGCAGGGTGCCTTGCGGGCCGCTCATCACCTCGGCGCTTTCGATGTCCAGCAGATCATTGGAGAGCATGCCGGGGCGGCTCAGGTACACGTTATCGAGAAACAGCCCGACACTGCTGGGCATGCCGATGTTGATCTCGCTGCCGCCGCCATCGCCGACGCCGCGAATGGTCATGCGCGTGTCGAAGGCGTCGACAGTCGCCACGTCCAGGCCGGAGGCCACCTGTTGCAGGTCTTCAAGGCGATAGACGCCCTGCTGCTCCAGGGTCTTGCCGCTGAGTTTGCGCACCGAAGCCGGCGGTTGCTGAGCGTCGGCCTGGCGCTCGCCCTCCACCTGTACGGTCGACAGCGTGACCGGCTCGGCCAGGGTCAAGGCCGGGGCCAGCACCAGCGCGCTAAGCCAGGGAAGGTGTTTGTACTGCGGTAGAAGGTTCATGGCGGTTTCCAGAGGACGAGTTCAGGCCAGCCGGCCGCTCGGGGCGCCGGCACAGGAATGACGAAACTATTGGGCGGAGCTGTTCAAAAAGCGTGGCTCAAGCCACTGCTGCAGATCGATATCGCGACGAATCAGGCGCGCTTCTTTGGCACTGTCGATGGCCTGGCGCAGTTGCGCGACGAAGGCCGGGTCCAGCTCCGGCGACAACAACTGCGAAAGCGGCGGCGCGCCCTCCAGGTCACTGCGCAACAGGTCGATGGGGTAACCGGCCTGTTCGCTGAGCAGTTGCAGGTAAGCTTCGCGATGGTCCGGGGTACTGGCCCAGGTGGCGGCCTCACGCTGCACCTGGACGATGCTCTGCACCCAGTCGGGGTGTTTTTCCAGCAAACGCCCGGAGACCAGCACCAGCCCGGCCAGCTCACCGGCGCCACCGAGGCTGCGGGTCGACACCGGTATCTCGGCCAGGCCGCGCCGTTTGAGGGCCAACACGTTGGCGCCGCCCCAGGTGGCGTCGATCTGCCTGGCCGCCAGGGCCGCGCTGGCGGCGGCGAAGTCCAGGTTCACCACTTTAAGGTCCTGCTCGGTCAGCCCGGCGGTGTGCATTGCGCCAATCAACGACAGTTGGGCGGCGGTGCCGCGAAATACTGCGACGCGCTTGCCCTTCAAGTCCGCCAGCGAATGAATGTCCGAACCCGGCGCCACTGCCAGGTGATGCGCGATGCCGCGCGCCGCAACCGCCACCACACGGGTGTCCAGCCCGCCGGACTTGCCGACGATGCTGCCCAGGTCACCGAGGTACGCCATGTCGATCTGGCCGTTGGCGAACGACTCGTTGATCAGTGGTGCGGCGCCCTTGATGAAGTGCCATTTGATCTGCACGCCCTTGGGCGCCAGAGCCTTTTCCAGGCGTTGTTGAGCATGGATCACATCCACCAGCGCGCCGCCGGCCGGCTTGCCGCCGGCACCGATATCGGACACCGCAACATTGAGCTGCAGGGCTTCAGCCATGGCGGCTGGACTGCTCAGGCCAAGGCTGAACATGAGGTCAGGGCTATGCGGAAAACAACAGACATCTTCGGCTCCGGATTCAATCGCCAGCACACAGGCTGGCTGCACGGCGCCTTTTAATCACGGCGCAATGCCTGCCGCTAAATACCTAAAGCGCCCTTGCTTATGCCCTGATGGCATAAACGGCTTAATCCGTGGTGCGCAGCGGTTATGTGCAAAGCGCAAAAAAATCTTGATGAAAACGCATTGGCCGTCCGTACAAGAAGCAGGTTTACTGCGTAGCCCTCGTGCCCAATGGACGCCGCGTACACGCCAGGCAGTTGCTGCTGTGTTGAACCCCGTCGCGGGCGAACGGTGCTGCTCACATTTAGGCTCGTCGCCTTTTTCATCTGATGATCAATCGCCCATGACCGCACTGCCTGCCTTGACCCAGCCCGCCAACCGCGTCTCCCCGCTGCTGATCACCATCGCCATGGCTCATGCCATCAACGACCTGTTCCAGGCCGTGCTGCCATCGCTGTATCCAGTGCTGCAGAGTCAGTACGGCCTGAGTTACGCGCAACTTGGGCTGCTGACGCTGATGTTTCATCTCATCGGCTCGTTTTGCCAGCCGCTGGTGGGCTGGCACACCGACCGCCGCCCCTGCGCCTGGCTGCTGCCCTGCGCCATGTTGTGCATGGGCGCGGGCATGGTGCTGCTGGCCTACGCCGAGGGCTTTACCGGCTTCATGCTGGCGGCGGCCCTGGTCGGCCTGGGCTCATCGATCTTCCACCCCGAAGGCTCCCGCGCTGCACGGGCCGTTTGCGCTGGCCGGCCGGGACTTGCGCAGTCGGTGTTCCAGTTGGGCGGCAACCTTGGCTCGGCGGCCGCGCCACTGTTGCTGGCCACAGTCCTGCTGATGCCGATTGCTCAGTTAGGCTGGTGGATGGCCGCCCTGGCGGTGGCCGGCTGGTTGCTGTTGCGCAGCGTGGTGCGCAGCAATATCAATGCCCGCCTGATGCCGGTAAGCCCACCCTCGCCACTGGGGTTGCTGCCAGCCAGACGCAAGGTTCAAGCGCTGAGTTTGCTGGTGGTGTTGGTGCTGTCCAAATATGTTTACCTGGCCTGCATCGCCAACTTCTATACCTTCTTTCTCATCGAGCGCTTCGCCATGGACATTCGCCAGGCGCAGCTGTACCTGTTCGCCTTTCTGGCCGCCATCACCCTCGGCAGCCTGCTCGGCGGGCCGCTGGTGGATCGTCTGGGCCGGCGCCGGGTGATTGTGCTGTCGATACTCGGCGCCTGCCCCTTCGCCTTGGGCCTGCCCTTGGCCACGCCAGGGCTGGTACTTGGCCTGTCGCTGCTGATCGGCGTGATCATTGCCTCGGCCTTCGCCGCCATTTTGCTGATGGCCCAGGACCTGCTGCCCGGCCGCATCGGCCTGGTAGCGGGCGCGTTCTTCGGCCTGACCTTCGGCATCAGCGGCATCGGTGCAGCGGGGCTGGGGGTGATGGCTGACCGCTGGGGCGTAATTGCCATCTTCGGTTACGCCAGTTGCCTGCCACTGCTCGGCCTGCTGGCTCTGGCACTGCCCAGAGACGACGATAAAAAACCGCTTCGGATATTCCGGGATGGAATCAGCTAGACCGCTAAAGCCTTTCACCCTGCCATCAAGGTTGGTTATAAAAAATGCTGTTAATACCCTTGGCAATCATCGGGAGCCTTTGACATCCTCCCCGCCCTAAAGGGCGGGGATTCCCACAATTGGACGCTCATGCCCGAGCGCGAGAATGTTCTTTGCGGCGTTGACGTCGCGGTCGTGGGTGGCACCGCACCCACAACAAGTCCATTCCCTTATTCCAAGCCCTGCGATACCTCTCGGCCTCGAGTCCGGCAATTGCTTGCAGCTCGAACAGGTTTGGGTGGTGTTTCTCTCGCT
>NZ_JANJFL010000041.1:0-31760 GCF_024584215.1 Pseudomonas sp. LJDD11 | reverse complement strand
TGGAAGTGGTGCGCATTATAAGGACATCTGAAACCCCGTCAACCGTTAATTTCAAATATCTCGAAATTAGCTTCGAAGCTCCCAAATACCTCCCCTTCTATATACCTGCCTATCGTGAAGTGACTTTGCGCAGGATCCGCGACAACTCATCAACCGAATAGGGCTTTTGCAACAGTTCAAAGCCATCGGCACCGTGCTTGGCAAGTACGTCGCTGTAGCCTGAGGTCAACACCACCGGCAAGGCCGGGTAACATCGACGCAGTTCATGCAGCAGGTCGATACCGCTCATTCCGGGCATGACCACATCGGAGAACACCACATCAAACCGGTCGACACCCGCGCTCAGCTCAGCCAGTGCGGTATGAGCATCACCGGCCAATACCGTGATGTAGCCCAACTCGGCAAGTGCCTGGGTCGCAAAGACGCCCACATCCGGATTGTCTTCAACCACCAGCACTCGGGTTCCATGGCCTTCCTCAAGCGGTTCATCCGGGTCGCAGGGCTGCGCCCCCCGCTCCTGCCCTTCGACACGCGGCAGATAAAGCGTAAACGTGGTGCCTTTACCCCACTCACTGGCAACCGCTATTTCGCCACCCGACTGTTTGGCAAAGCCGAACACCTGACTAAGCCCAAGCCCGGTGCCCTGACCAACCCCCTTGGTGGTATAGAAAGGCTCAAAAATGCGCTCAAGATGCGTCATCGGGATACCGGTGCCGGTATCGCTGATCGACACCGCGACAAAAGCACCGGCCACCGCCGCATGGCCTCGCACCGCAGGCATGGACTCTACGGCGCGGACCGCAATGGTAAGTTTGCCCTGACCGTTCATGGCATCTCGTGCATTGACCAGCATGTTTACCAGAGCGGTATCAAACTGATTCGGATCGGCATTGACGAAGCAAGCCTGCTCGGGGAGATCCGTCACAATCTCGATCCGCGACCCCGTCAAAGTGCCGATCATTGCGCCGATCGCCCTGACGCTGTCGCCCGCACCAAACACTTCCGGCTTGAGTGTCTGGCGCCGTGCGAACGCCAGCAACTGCCCAGTCAGCTTCGCCGCGCGATCAACCGTTTCCGAGATCGCTTTTATATAGCGGGTGCGCCGCTCTTGATTAAGATCCGGCCGCAGCAGCAGATCGGTTGAAGATCGGATCACCGTCAACAGGTTGTTGAAGTCATGAGCAACGCCGCCGGTCAACTGCCCCACCGCTTCCATCTTCTGCGCCTGTCGCAATGCCTCTGCCTGCTCGCGCTCAGCCGTCACGTGACGCCCCGCCGCATAGATCCGACCGTCCTGAAAGGTGGCCGTCCAGCTAAACCATTTATAGCTGCCGTCGCGGTGTCGAAGCCGGAACTGATACGGCACAGTCAACGGCGCCAACGCGATGCCGCGAAAACTGGCGAGTGTCGCCTCAAGATCTTCCGGATGAATATGCTGGTTAAGCCGCTTGCCCACCAACTCCTGCTCTGACCAGCCCAATTGCTCCGGCCAGCGCGCATTGACCTCATCGAGTACACCGTCCGGCGAGGCAATGACCAGCAGTTCTTGAGACAACCCCCAGGCACGATCACGCTCGCGCGTACGCATGGCTAATACATTGGCCTGCTCTTTCTCGGCGGTGATATCCCGCGCACTGCAATAGACCTTGCCATCCTCCAGAACCGCCACCCATGAAAGCCAGCGATAACTGCCGTCCCGATGCCGACAGCGATTTTCGAAACGCAAAACAGGCCTGCCTTGCGCCGCCTTGGCAAACATCATCTCGCTCTGCGCCAGATCATCCGGATGAATGAACGAGAACAATGGCGCATGCACATCTTCAGGCGACCAGCCCAACGTGATTCGCCACGCTGGGTTACAGGCTTCAATCACGCCTTGCGCATTGATGACCGAAAGCAAGTCAGGACTGAGCATCCAGGTACGGCTGCGCTCGGTGGCACGCTCATTGACCTTGCGCTCAAGTTCGCTGTTGAGGGCGCGTAACTCATCTTTGCTATTGCGCAGCCTCTGGTCGGAACGATGCCTTTCAATCGCCAGCGCGGCAGTCTGGGCGATCACCGCAATGGCTTCGATATCCCCCGGTGTCGGCGCTCGTGGTTCACCGTAATAAACCGCGAAGGTGCCCAGCACCACACCATCAGCAGCCTTGATCGGCATCGACCAGCAAGAACGCAGACCATGCGAGACCGCCAGGTCCGCATAGCCCTCCCACAACGGGTCATTGGCAATATCATTGACGAACACTGCACTGCCACGCGCAGCGGCCGTGCCACACGAGCCGATCCCTTCGCCGATGGCAATGCCATGAATGGCCTCGTTATAAGCCGCCGGCAGGCTGGGGGCCGCGCCATGCAACATGTAATGGCCGTCCTCACTCAGGAACAACACCGAGGCCATCATGTTTTCACTTTGCGCTTCCACAGCGATCACCAGATCACTGAGCACCTCAGCCAGCGGCACGCCCGCGGCAATCTGGCCGAGTACCTTGCGCTCACGCTCGATCAACGCCTTGGGTGAATAGCTGGCACCCAACAGACTTGCATCTATAGAAGGCTTGGCGGACAGTTCTTCAAACACGCGAAATTACTCGTAACATGGCTATCGTCCCTGTTCAGGCAAAGACCGCATTGCAACCCACAAAACGCTGGCGCACCGCCTGTGGGCAAATTGGCATTGATCAACTATACGCCTCGGGCATTGTTCCCAATACGGCTGGTTGGACACCAGCCCCATCGAAAGTTGCCCGCCGCGGCGCCTATTCGCCAGCGCAAGCCCACTGACGTCCGGCAACCCCATTGCCAGAGCCTTGAATGTGGCATCTACCCGGAAACAGTGCTTTCATCGGTCAGACCAATATGCCATCTTGACTGCCGAGACAGTAATAGCAACAAGCCTTTAGCGGACAGGAGTGTCGAAATGCGGATAAAGGCCTCCTGCCTTATCATGTTGATCATTTTTATAGCGGCCCTGTTCGGCATCATGGCTCGCCCGCTCGGCACCCTTTCGTCTCTATGGCCCGCGAACGCCATCCTGGCAGGCCTTATGGTGCGTAATCCGCAGATGGCGAGACCGCAAGGCTGGCTGGGTGCGCTGGTGGGGTTCGTGGCCGCCGACGTGTTGACCGGCAGCACACTGCCCACCGCCTTGCTGCTGACCTGTGCGAATCTGGTTGGCGCCGCGATCGGCTGCTTCTACCTGTCACGGCTGGCCAAACCTCATTTGTCCCTGCAAACAACCGAGTCGGTACTGCATCTGATTCTGGTCAGTCTTGCGGCATCGGTCAGTGCCGGCCTGGCCGGCGCGGCAGCCATGCAGTACCTGTTCGGACAGCCCTTTGCCAGTGGCTTCTATTTCTGGAGCCTCGGGGAAATCGTCCATTACGCGATCATCCTGCCGATGGTGCTGGCCGCCCCCACGCCACAACAGACACGCCAATGGTGGCGAAACTTCCGACAGACCGCCAGCTTGCCGGGCCTTTATCGACAAAGCATTCCATTGCTGGCCTTGGTTCTGTCCAGCGCCGCTGCGTTGTGGATTGGCGGCCCTGGTGCAGTGATGTTCTCGGTACCGGCACTGCTCTGGTGCGCCTTGAGTTACAACCTGTTTGGCGCGACCGTCGTGACGCTAATCTTCAGCAGTTGGACGACCATCGCCATCTCCCAACATTACCTCGACCTCTCGGTTACCTGGCCACTGGCAGTGGCCGACCTGCAGTCGATTCGTATTGGCATCCTGCTGCTGACCCTCACCCCTTTGACGGTGGCGATCATTTCTGCTGCGCGTCAGCAGCTCCTGCAACAGGTCCAGCACCTCGCCTCGCATGACCAACTCAGCGGCCTGCTCAACCGGCGCGCGTTCCATGATCAAGCTACCCAATGCCTGCAGGCGCAGCAGCGCCAGAGCCCATTGCTGGCGGTGCTGATGCTCGATATTGATCGTTTCAAAAGCATCAATGACACTTGGGGCCATTCAGCCGGCGACCAGGTACTGGTGAACTTCACCCAAGTGGCCAGCGAGTGCCTGGGCGAGCGCGGTCTATTTGGCCGGGTCGGGGGTGAGGAGTTTTCAATTCTGGTGCCGGTAAGCTCTGCAGATGAAGCAGGCCAGATTGCTGAAAATATTCGCCAGCGTTTTGCACACACTCCGCTTGATCTCGGGGCCGGCAGGCTGATCGAGGCCACAGTAAGCATCGGCGTGGTGACCACCCAAGACGCCGAGCCGCTTAAACAACTGCTGTTGCGCGCCGACCAGGCGCTTTACCAGGCCAAACACCAAGGCCGTAATCGCGTGCAGTTAGCGGTGCCGGCCTGATGTCATCAACCTCTGAACGCTACTGGGCATCCTGCAACGCCTGGCCTACTTGCTTGAGCGAACCTTCGATCGGCCCTGCCAGCAGCTTCAGTTCAGTGGTCTTGCCGCGAATCACCACTTCCATATTGTTCGGCTTGCCCCGCTTGTCGCCAACAATCCGGTAGGTGGTGTCGCCACGAACGAAACTCAGCACCTGACGCACGCCGTCGTAATCGAACGCTTGCGGCTCTGCCTCGGGGTAAACCAGGCCGACTTCGTTGTTGTTATCGACCGCCACATAGTAGACCGGTGAGTGGTCGCCCCAACGGAACAGAATGATGCGCTTGCCCGATGGCGCCAGCCGGAACGCCAGCAGGGTCTGGATTTCTTCGGCCGGGTCCCACAGCGTCCGGGTGGTACTGACACGCTTACCATCGACTTCCCGCCAGCGGGTTTCTCTAGGCAAACCGGCCACACCGCTGGCATCAATCGCCGTCTCCACTTCAATTACGGGCTCACCGCTATCGATGCGGTAAGTGGTAAACCAATGGCTGCAACAGCCACTCTTGGCCATGGTACTGACCCGGCGCGTCTGGGCGTTGTAGTCGAAGAAGCCGCAGTAATTCTGCGCCAGCTCGGTAAACGCCTCACTTCGCCGAAACCCCTCGGCAGTGCCAAGAAACACCTGATACGACGGGCCGTGATAGCAACTGAACTGGCCGTCCATCAGCGCCAGATCCTTGATGCCGTCGAAGTTGAAATCGTCATAAATCAGCACACTCTGCTCGCCGTACGGCAACTCGTGCACATTGGCCTTGACCTTGCCAGTCTTCGGATCGGTGTTCAGCACCAGTTCATCAGAACGCACCTGAAGCAACTCGGCGCCGTCCTGCTTGTTATAGATACGGATGATACCTGGGCGAAATACCTCGTCCTCGGCGGAGATCTCCAGGGTGGCCCGATAATGCTCGGCGAAGTCTTGCAGGTTGTAGGTGCTGCGGGTGATTTCCTGAAACCGATCGGCATCCATTTCGCCATAGATCTGCGGCGCACTGACCGCACTGACCAGCAGCGGCACAAGCAAGGTCATGGTGAACAGGCATAGCCGCTGAATGATGGAAACCGACACGACGCAACTCCCTTTGATTGAGCGATGGTTTGACTGAGCGATGGCGTGCGATTGTCGGTGATTGTTCAGGGAATGTCTGCTAGCTCTCAGAAACAGAAAAGGACCGCCGCAGCGATCCTTTTCTTTCAACCCGTCAGGCTTAGACCGCCTGATCCCATGGGCGGTCGCCGTGCTCGTCCTTGATACGAGTCGGCAGGCCCATCACGTCCAGCAGCTTGAGGAACGGCTCGGCTGGCAGTTCTTCAACGTTGGCCATGTGTTTCACATCCCATTCACCACGGGCCACCAACAGTGCAGCGGCGACTGGCGGAACACCAGCGGTGTAGGAGATGCCCTGGCTGTCAGTCTCGGCGAAGGCTTCGGTGTGGTCGGCAACGTTATAGATGAACACTTCACGTGCCTTGCCATCCTTGGTGCCCTTGACCAGGTCACCGATGCAGGTCTTGCCGGTGTAGCCCGGCGCCAGCGACGCTGGGTCCGGCAGCACGGCCTTGACCACTTTCAGCGGCACGACTTCCAGGCCTTCAGCGGTTTTCACCGGTTTTTCAGACAGCAGGCCGAGGTTCTTCAGCACGGTGAAGACGTTGATGTAGTGCTCGCCGAAGCTCATCCAGAAGCGCACGTTCGGTACGTCCAGGTTCTTCGACAACGAGTGCACTTCATCGTGACCGGTCAGGTACAGGTTCTGCGAACCCACGACCGGCAGGTCGTCGGTGCGCTTGACCTCGAACATGGTGTTGCTGGTCCACTGGCTGTTCTGCCAGCTCCACACCTGCCCGGTGAATTCCCGGAAATTGATCTCCGGGTCGAAATTGGTGGCGAAATATTTGCCATGGGAGCCGGCATTGACGTCGAGGATGTCGATCGAATCAATCCGGTCGAAATGCTGTTGCTGCGCCAAAGCTGCATAAGCATTGACCACACCCGGATCAAAGCCCACGCCAAGAATGGCGGTCACGCTCTTCTGCTGGCATTCCTCGAGGTGTTTCCACTCATAGTTGCCATACCAGGGCGGCGTCTCGCAGATTTTGCCCGGTTCTTCGTGAATGGCGGTGTCCAGATAGGCCACGCCGGTATCGATGCAGGCACGCAGCACCGACATATTGAGAAAAGCTGAGCCGACGTTGATGACGATCTGCGATTCGGTTTCGCGGATCAGCGCCTTGGTCGCCTCGATATCCAGTGCATTCAGGGAAAAGGCCTGGATATCAGCGGGCTGCTTGAGGCTGCCCTTGGCCTTGACGCTGTCGATGATGGCCTGGCATTTGGAGATGTTGCGCGACGCGATGGCAATACGACCGAGCTCGTCGTTGTGCTGCGCGCACTTGTGGGCCACCACCTTGGCGACACCTCCTGCACCAATGATAAGAACGTTCTTCTTCAATTTCTTCATGTCTCCTACGACAGAGCCTGCTCAGGACAGGCTGGACAGATAATCTTCAAAACCGAATTCGCGAACCACTTCGACGCTGCCGTCGAGTTGTTTCACGACAATGGCCGGCATTTTCAGACCGTTGAACCAGTTCTTCTTGACCATGGTGTAACCCGCTGCGTCAACAAACGACAGCCGATCGCCGATGGCCAGCGGACGATCAAATTGGTACTCGCCGAAGATGTCACCGGCCAGGCACGACTTGCCGCACACCATATAGGTGTGTTCGCCGTCGTTGGGGGCCATCTTGGCGTTGAGGCGGTAGATCAGCAGATCGAGCATGTGCGCTTCGATGGAGCTGTCGACCACGGCGAGATTCTTGCCGTTGTACAGGGTGTCGAGCACGGTAACTTCCAGCGAAGCACTCTGGGTGATGCTCGCCTCGCCCGGCTCCAGGTACACCTGCACACCGTATTTCTCGGAGAAGCCCTTCAGGCGCGCGCAGAATTCGTCCAGCGCATAGCCTTCGCCGGTGAAGTGGATACCACCACCCAGGCTTACCCACTCAACCTTGTGCAGCAGCTCACCGAAGCGATTCTCGATTTTTGTCAGCATTTCATCGAACAGGCCGAAGTCACCGTTCTCACAGTTGTTATGGAACATAAAGCCTGAGACTTTATCCATCACTGCGGCAATCTTCTCCGGGTCCCACTCGCCCAGGCGGCTGAACGGGCGCGCCGGGTCGGCCAGCAGGTAGTCGGAGCTGCTCACCTGCGGGTTGACGCGCAGGCCACGGATCTTGCCTTCGGTGGCGTCAGCGAAACGCTCCAGTTGGCTGATGGTGTTGAAGATGATCTTGTCGCAGTTGGCGACCATCTCTTCAATTTCGTCATCGGCCCAGGCCACGCTGTAGGCATGGGTCTCACCTTCAAACTTCTGCCGACCGAGCTTGAGCTCGAACAGCGAGCTGGACGTGGTGCCGTCCATGTACTGCTGCATCAGGTCGAACACCGACCAGGTGGCGAAGCACTTGAGCGCCAGCAGCGCCTTGGCGCCAGACTGCTTGCGCACGTAAGCAATCTTCTCCAGGTTGACCAGCAGCTTCTGTTTGTCGATGAGGTAGTACGGCGTGTTGATCATTTCGCTTCCGTAATAAAAGGTCGGCCAACAGGAGTCCGCGAGCCTCCTGAAAAAAGCGGACGCGAATTGTGCCGATAACCGACGTATATCGAAAGTCCATTGAGCAAATTTCGTCCATTACTCAGCATTTGCTGATGGCGGGAGCATGGCCATACAAGATGACAATAATGTGACAGTTTATTGATAAGGCCTTTGCACGCCCGCGCTCACTGCCTGATAACAATTAACCTGCACCTCGACGATCAAATCGTACGCTGCCTATAATGCGATAAATTCTCATATGCATCTGGCACACCATGTCCGACTTGCCGCCCAACCCACAATTGATCGCTGCCCTGGCCTTGCACTACGACGACTTGGTCGACAGCCTGCGGCGGCGTTTTCGAGGCCGCGACTTTGCCCGGGACCTGGTGCATGACGTGTGTCTGCAAGTGCTGGAGAAACCACCGACGCACAGCATCAGCCAACCGCTGGCATTTTTGCGCAGGATGACCTTCAACCGGGCCATCGACCGCCTGCGCGCCGAACGCACTCGCCAGGCGCATTTGAACCAGCCCTTGCCAGCAGAAGCAGCCTTCGACAATTGGGATGGTGCCCAGGCACTGGATTTTGAACAGCAGCTCACTGCACTGCTGGCAATCATCGAGGCCTTGCCGGCGCGCCAGCGCCAAGTGTTCCTGCTGCACCGCATCCACGGCATGCCGCAAAAGGAAATCGCCGAAGAGCTGGGCCTGTCATTGAACATGATCACCCAGCACTTCGGCCGCGCCATGCGCGCCATCGCCCAACAATGGGAACCGGCACGCCGGGCGTGCCAGCTGTGAAGAATCAGCAATGAAAAAACCTGACGACCGACCGCCTCGCGAAGACGCCCTGCAGCCCTATACCGACGCCCTGCGCGAACGGGTGCCGTCGCGCGAAGCGCTGCTGGCCGAAGGCAAGGCCCAGACCAAACGCCGCAAACAGCGCAATGCGGCAGCCGGCGGCCTGCTCAGCCTGGCCATTGCCGCCGCTATCTGGACCTTCGACCCAAGCTGGCGCAGCGAAGACATCCAGGTCGCCCTCGGCCAGCGCCAGCAACTGAGCCTGGCAGACGGCAGCCAGGTGGTGCTCAACTCCGGCACCCGGCTACGCATCGAACACCGTCTGCGCAGCCGCCAACTGGAACTGCTGCAAGGCGAAGCCATGTTCACCGTGGTGCACGGCGAAAAACCTTTCATCGTCCGTAGCCAAGGCGTGCAAGTTCGCGACATCGGTACCGTGTTCGACGTACGCAGCGACCGCCGCGGCGTGCAAGTGGCAGTGATCGAAGGCGAAGTGGAAGTCAACAACCTGCACAACACCCCGCGCCGGGTACTGGCCGGTGAACAACTGCGCGCCACCGCCGAACTCATCGACCGCCCGCAACCGGCCAATACCCAAGCCCTGACCGCCTGGCAACACGGCAAACTGCGCTTCAATGGCACGCCGCTCAGCGAAGTGGTCGCCGACCTGCAGCACTACCGCCAGGCGCCGATCAGAGTCGCCGACGCCCGCACCGGCGAACTGCGCCTGTCCGGCGAGTTCGACAGCGCGTCAGTGGAAGCGCTGATCAACCTGCTGCCCAACATCTTGCCGGTGACCGTGCAGCGCGGCAGTGACGGCAGCCTGACCCTGTACCGCAGCCGTTGAGATTTATTTTCAAGCGCACATCAACATCGATAACCGCTGATACGCCATAGACCCAGAAGAACGCAAAAACGACTGCTCAATTTGGGGAAATCATGGGTAACAACGGATCATCGCCACGCCTCTCACAACGCCTGAGCCTGCTGGCCGCCGCCCTGCTGATGGCCGGCACAGCCATGGCACAGGACACGGCCTATCAGCTCGACATCGCACCGCAGGCACTGGACCAGGCGCTGAATGCCCTGGCCGGGCAGACCGGTAGCCGGATTCTGTTTGCTACGGATATTGCTGAAGGGCGACAAGCGCAGGGGCTGAAGGCCAGCTTGACGGTGGAGCAAGCGTTGCAGCGGCTGGTGAGTGGCAGCGAGTTGCGGGTGCAGAAGACTGGGGATGGGAGTTATCTGGTTTCTCGACCAAAAGATGATGAGGTGATGGAGCTTTCGTCGGTGACGATTTCAGGCAAAGCGCCGGGGTCGATAACTGAGGGGACCGGGTCTTACGCCACAAGATCATCAAGTAGCTCTACTCGGCTAAACCTGTCCTCACTGGAAACCCCTCAATCAATCACCGTTATTACCCGACAGCGCATCGATGATCAAAAACTGGATAACTTGACCGACTTAGCGCAAGCCACTGCCGGGATCAACGTGTTCCAAGGATCCTACGGTGCTGACGGCCCTTCGCTTTACGCTCGGGGTGTCGTCATCAATAACTTTCAGATCGATGGCGTACCAACCTCCTCCGGGCTCAGTAACTACCTCCAAAGCACGGCAATCTACGACCGCGTCGAGGTTGTAAGAGGCGCGACTGGCATGATGAGCGGCTTAGGCTCTCCCGCAGCCACTTTTAACATGATCCGCAAACGTCCGACATTCGAACCTCAAACCAGTCTCACCCTCGAGGCAGGCAGTTGGGACCGTTACGGAGCAACCCTCGACACCTCAGGCCCACTAAATAAAGAGGCCACTATCAGAGGGCGACTTGTCGCCAGTTACAAAGATAAGAACTCATGGATTGACAACTTCAAACAAGAAGAAAGCGTATTATATGGCATCGGCGAATTTGATCTCAGTGACCGTACACTTCTGACTTTGGGTTTCAGCAATCAAGTTCAAAACAACAAGAACCCTTTGTACAACGGGGCGCTCCTTTACTTTAACAATGGACAAAAAACTCACGCAACTCGATCTAACCACATAACAATCGATTGGACTTATTACGATCACAACCTGAGCAATGCATTCGCTTCCATTGAGCATCGCTTTGACTCTGGCTGGAGCGCAAAATCTGAGTTAAGTCACTCGTGGTACGAATATGATGGGATGATTGCTCGCCTCACTGGAAGCGTCAATCAACAAACTGGTGCAGGGGCCTACGTACAACCACAAGGACGCTGGCAGAGCGAACCAAAACAGACAAACTTTGATACATACATTACAGGCCCGCTGTCACTATTCGACCGAGAGCACGAAATAATCACTGGAGTGACGCTGTCAAAAATTGAAGAAGCCTCTCCAGGCTATGGCGGTAGCCTAACGGCGGGAAGTGGCTACGATGGTTACGTCACAAATATTTACACGTGGGACGGTCAAGCTCCTGATCCAAATCAACACACAAAAACCAGTAAGACAACACGTGACGAATATCAATATAGTGCTTATCTCAGCGCTCGTTTCAGATTGAGCGACGATACAAATCTGGTCATGGGCGGACGCGTGACCGATTGGAAAAGAGACCGTGACTTATTGACATATTCATCAGGCGCTACAAGCGCTGCTAAAAACCGTGAAACGGGTGTTTTCATTCCTTATCTCGGGCTGCTTCAGAACATCAATGAAAACTGGGCAGTCTACGGCAGCTACACCAAAATCTTTCAGCCACAAGGGCATTGGGTCAGAGATATTAACAACTCACCGCTTGACCCTGAAGAAGGAACCAGCTATGAAGTGGGCATTAAAGCAAGCTCAAATGATGAAAGCATTACCTCCAGCCTAGCACTCTTCAAGACCGAACAAGACAATCTGGCCGTCTGGAGTGGCGGCGCTTATACAACCAAGAGCGGTACAAAAACTCAAGGCGTCGAGTTTGAGTTGAGCGGAGAAATAGCCGAAGGGTGGCAGGTTTCCAGCGGCTATTCATATAGCGTTATCACTGACAGTACCGACTCTCGTATCAACACGTTCCTCCCGCGCCACAGCTTAAAAACCTTCACAAGTTACAGATTGCCTGGCACGCTGGAAAACCTGACCATCGGCGGTGGTATAAATTGGCAAAGCAAGACGGGAGAAAATCTAAGCGCCTTTACACAGGAAAGCTACGCCTTGTTAAATCTGATGGCGAAATACAAATTCAGCGAAAATATAACCGGCACGCTCAACATCAACAATGTATTCAACAAAGAATATATAGTCGGCTACGGTGGCGGATCGGCGTATGGATTCTTCGGAGACCCCAGGAGTTTTATAACCTCTATGAAATATCAATTTTAATCGGCCTGGCATCAGTACTGGGACAGAAGCGCTTGGTCAACCGCCCTGTAGTAGCAACATATTCATAGCTGCCATAGGCTCCCCCCAATGCAAAAAAGCCACTTTTAAAAGTGGCTTTTTTATTAACAAAACCGCAGGTACTTCACTCCCTTAACCGCACCACCTCCAACCCCCGATCCGCCTTGATCTGTTCATCCCTGAACGGCAACACCTGCCAATCCTGCCGCGAGAACAACTCGGTCTGATCCGCAAAATGCTTCGATGCCGGATCACTGGATTGCGAGAACGCCAACAATCCCTGAGCCACCGGCCCTTTCTCATCAAAGCTGACCAACTGGATATAGCTGCTGCCACTGACCACTTTCAGTATTCCATCCTTCTGCGGCACGCTCTGGATCGCGTTGTACACCCCCAGATGCCCATCGCCGCCCGGAATCGGGATACGCTTGCCGTTATGCGCAACGGCCTGCAGTTGACCCCAGGTGACGTCGGCAGGCAGTTTCAGTGCATCGACTTGAGCAATCGCCTTGTGCAGCATGTCGGCAACCGCTTTGGCCACTTCGGGCTGGTGCCAGTCGATACCGCGCGGCGTGGTCTGCGGGTTGTTGCTATCGAAGGGCACGCTCCAGCCTTTGCTGGCTTTCTGGAATTCCCGGGCGAAGGCCTGGAAGTACAGCCAGCCGATAGATGCCTGGCTGCTGGCGGTGCGGTCCCAGGATTTCATGGCGGTGCAGGCGCGCTCAAAGGAGGTTTCGTCTTTGAGTGCCGCGCACCATTGCAGCAAGTCATCGAGCAACAGATTGGCGGCATGTACGCGCTCGCCACTGACCAGATCCTTGAGGAAGGTTTCGCTGATGGGGTTGTTTTCCAGCCCGGCCAGTTGCGTCAGGGCAAAGCGCGCGCGCAGGCCCAGTGGCGCACCTTCACGGCTGACCAATGGCGAGAAGCCGGTCAACGGTTCTGCCGGGTTACTCATCCAGGCGCTGTCGTTGGCGTTCTGCACGAAGTCCTTGCGCAGCAACACCGGCAACTGTGAGCCCGGCACGATACCGGCCTGCACCGCGCCCTCGGCGGTCTGCCAGTCGCAGGCGCTGCGGCTGCCGTCCAGCCCCGGCAGGCCACGGGCCTGAAGCGCCGGGTCGATGCAGCCCTGCAACTGTTGCAGGCTGACATTCGGCACCACCGAGACATTCATGTAAGCCGCCTGGCCCTGCTGGTCGGCAGCCAACGTGTTGACCCACGGAATGCCCTGAATGCGCTGCACCACGTCACGCAGTTCGCTGACGCTGCCGGCCCGGTTCATCGCGTACCACTGCTCCAGCGCCCGGGTGTTGGCCAGGTTGGCATCCTGGAAAGCATAAGCATGCTGGCTGTCCCAGTCCGCCACGCCCGGCCACTTGATCAGCGGGCCGAAGCGCGATTCATGGATCAGCTGTTTCTGGGTCGTCAGCCTGCCGTCGGCCTCGCGCACCTGAATCTGCACTTCACGGGCCAGCAGCGGATAGCTCTTGCCGTCGATCAGGTAGCGCTGCGGGTCTTTCGGGTCCAGGCGCAGCTTGCGCAGGGTGAAGTGGCCGGAGGTGTCGACGGTGTGGGTCCAGGCCAGCTTCTGGTTGAAACCGATATTGACCACCGGCAAGCCGGGCAGCGAAGCGCCCATCACGTCCAGTTTGCCGGGGATGGTCAGGTGCATCTGATAGAAACGCAGCGCGCCAGACCACGGGAAGTGGGGATTACCGAGCAGTCGACCACGGCCGTTCTCGGTGCGCTCGCCGCCCACGGCAATTGCATTACTGCCACGTTCATAGACCGAGCCCTGAATACGTGCGGTATCAATACTGGCGGTTTTCTCCGCCAACGCGGCAGGCGGCACGGCCGCCAGCAGCGGTTCGGCAAAGCGGCCGATACCGCCTTCGACCATCAACCGGTGAATCAGCCGCACCATGTCGGTTTCCTGCAGCGGCCGGACCCACTCGGCGCCCTGGCAGGCCTGCGGTGCGCCTTTGTCTTTGAGGTAGCGGTTAAAGCCGGCGGTATAACCCGTCAGTAGCTGCTTGACCGGCTCGGGCTGAGCACGCCAGAACGCATCGACCGCCTTGTCGTTATTGAGCCAGGTAAAGAACAGATCGGAGCTGACATTATCCAGCCGCGCCGAAGACTCGCCCTCACGGCCCATGAACCGCGCACGTTCACCGCGTGCGGTCAGCACTTCTTCGCTGAGCAGGCACAGGTTGTCACGGGCATAGGCATAACCCACGCCATAACCCAGCCCGCGTTCATCATTGGCGCGAATATGGGGGATACCGTAAGAGGTCCAGCGGATTTCAGTCTCGCCCTTATCCAGGGCTTCGCGGGTACATCCCGCCTGCAACAAAACGGCGGCAGCCAACGCACTTATCAGAAAACTTCGACGCACCTGAATCCCCTTGCAATCAATCAGCTACACCGAACGGGCGCACGGCGTGTGGATGCAGGGAAGACGGATGAACTGCAAATAAATTTAACGCTTGGCGCGTGCTGAGTGCTGTTCCATTTCAAACACCCGCACCCGGCAGTGCTTCATGGCATTAACAATGTGTTTTTCGACACTGGCTTTGGATATACCCATCGCGGCGGCAATCTGCTCGTGGCACAACCCTTCAAGCTTGCGCAGCAAAAATGCTTCTCTGCATTTATCAGACAATTCATCGAGCGCCACCATGACCATTTCCGCACGCTGCAGCTCATATAACGAAGCCTGCGGGCTTTGCCGGCGCGGACACTCTTCGGCGATCAGGTCGCTCAAGGGCTCGCTGTGGCGTACCACGTTGCGACGGAAGGCATCGACGCACAGGTTTATTGCAGTGCGGTAAAGAAATGCCTTAGGGTATTCAAGTCCATTGAGGCGTGGGCTTTCCAATACTTTCAAGTAGGCGTCATGCGCTACATCGGCCGCCATATTGCGATCGCGCAAGCGTGCAGTCAGATATCCAACCAGACCTTGATAGTACTGTTCCATGTTCACTCCGCCAAAATATCCGCCATCGGATTATTGACACCTGTTCGCCGTGTTAAACAACGCCTAACTGTATATAATTCTCATCTGCATACAAAGAACTTCATGCAGCCTGTTACAAGAAAACTTCAGCCCAACCGGTAGCCGTCATGTCCAGTCAGCCCCCCTCTTCTGTGCCAGACGAACGTATCAGCGATGAGGCGGCGCACTGGTGCATGCGGTTTAACGAGCCAGATTTCTCGGTCCAGGAGCGCGCACAGTTTGAGCAGTGGCTGAGCAGCAGCCCGGCGCATCAGCACGAGTTCGAGGCGATGCAGGAGATCTGGGACATCAGCGAGTTTCTGCCTGCTGTCACAGAGGTAGCGCCGCCGCAGGCACAGGTCATTCCCCTGCCGGTAAAGACCAAGCCTCAAGGCTCTGCCAAGCGTCATTGGGCGACCGCGGCCGCATTGGCCTTTGCGCTGCCGATGGCCGCTCTGCTCGGCTGGAACCAGGGCTGGGTTCCGAACAGCTACCATCGTTACGCCAGCGACAACGCGATCCAGGACATCACTCTGGCCGATGGCTCGCAGGTACAAATGAACACCGGCACGAAGCTGTCGTACAGCAATTACAAAGACCAGCGCAGCGTGACCCTGAGCCGGGGCGAAGCCTTCTTCAAGGTTCGCCATGACTCGGCGCACCCCTTCGTGGTCAATGCCGGCAGCGGCCAGGTGCAAGTCACCGGCACTCAGTTCAACGTCTGGACTTATCAGGATTCAGTGGTGGTGACCCTGAGCGAAGGCTCGGTCAGGGTGCTGAGCGACAAGAGCACGCCCGATCGCATCGCCTACCTGTCACCCGGCATGCAGGCCCGCTACAACCCGCAAAGCGTCGATCCGCAAGTGTCCGCCGCGTCGCTGGACAACGCGCTGGCCTGGCGCAACGGCAAACTGGTGCTGGACAACCTGTCGCTGGCCGACGCACTGCCGCAGATCAACCGCTACCTGGAGACCCCGGTGCGCATCGCCGATCCGGCCACCGCCCAGTTGCGCATTGGCGGCATCTATAACACCCGCGATATCAACGGCCTGGTACAGGCCCTGCCAAGGGTGTTGCCGGTGACGTTGAGCCGCAATGCCGAGGGCGAGACGGTAATCAAGCGCAGGTAGGCCGCTGATTGGGGTAGCTACTTTCGCGGATTAATCCGCTCCTACAGCTTGGGACCCGGCGGCAGGTACTGCCCGTACCAGGGGCGCCGTGGAATGCGCCCGGACAACCGCTCCATCTCCTTCTCGCTGGCGCGAATCACATGCAACGCCAGCTTCATGGTCTCGATGTCCAGCTCGCTTTCGCTCCCGCCGCCACCATTGCTGCGCCCCCAGGCGCCACAACCGGCCTCGGCCGGCCCCAGCCACGGTGCATCAATTTCCACCCAGCGCCCCTTGGCAAACCACGGCACGCCCCCAATATCGGCACGCCGCACTTCGCCCGGGTGGAACTGCTCATGGGCGTAAAACCAGTCTTCAATCCGGTCGTCGATCCAGCCATGAAACGCCCAGAACACCGGGTTGACGTGCGAGGAAAAAGCATCGGCCAGATAGTCGTTCTCGGCGCGAAACCAGCGCTCGGAAAAGTCGTCCGCCGGCCGGTCATAGATCATCGGATAGCCGCTGTTCGGATCACGCCCCACCGCCGCCCAGCACATGTGCAACCAGTCATGCAGCCCCAGCTCGATGCGGCTGCCCAGCTCACCCAGGCATAAGGTGCTGAGGTATTGCGGGTCCTGAAACTGCGCTTCCCAGACCTGGAAGTTGCCGTAATAACCCTCACTGCTCTTTACGTCACGCAGCCACTGATTGAACGCATCATCACCCTGCGACTCCCAGGCCGGCGGCACCGAGTAGCCATCGTGGTTTTCCAGGTACTTCACAAACGGCTCGATACCATGACCGATGAAAGGCCGTGGCGGCGGAAAGCGTTGCCAGGATTTCAGATCCTGCATGCTGCGGGCATGGCGCAACATGCCACGGTGCATGTACAGGAAATCTTCGCCCGAGCCATTGTTGTGCCGCTGCTTGCCGCGCGCATCACGCTCCTGGCCCAGCGGCCCCGGCTGCCAGCCCAGCGCCCGCAGCGACTGATGACGATCACTGTCCAGCCGATGCCAGCGGTCACGGGTGGCGTGCCAGAGCTGGTGATAGAGACGATGCCCCGGCGAGATCAACCAGGCATGCAGTTCGGCGGTATAAGGCAGACGCTCGCGGGCCTGGATAAACGGCCGCCGGGTAGCGACGAAACGAGCCTGAACGGCAGAAAGCCCGGCCTGGGCACCACGCAACTGCAACTGGCCGCTGAGCGTCGCCTCGCCACCGCCGGTGCTCCAGACGCCCCAGACCTCATCAAAGATCGCCGTACACTCATAAGCACGGCCTTGCGGACCAACCAGCTTCCAGCGCAGGTTTGGCTCTTTATCGACCTTCAGCTCGCCGAACAGCTCGAAGCCTCCCGAGATAAACGGCCGACGCCCCAGATGGCCGCGCAGCGCCTTGCCGGACGGCCCGACGTCCAGCAGCAACTCCAGGCCTTCACTGGCCAGTTCGGCAAAATCCTGCTGCCCTTCCAGCAAGCGGAAATCCCAGATACCGACCAGACGCCCGGCCAGCAGGCTCTGCCCCAGTGTCGGCGGGACGATGGTGGGTTCTTCGACCAGCGCCGCCTCTTCGGCGGCCTGATAGCGCTGATAGCCCATGATCGGTAAGCCAATCCCGCCTGCCGTCGCCGCCACTGCCGCTGCGCCCGCCAGTAATCCTCGCCGAGAAAACTTCATCTAACCCCATCCGCTTGTCCGCCTTGCGCTCAAAGCGCCTGCCCCAAGAACGAATGGATCGCGGCGGAATTTATCCGTCAGGTGCCCACGCACTAAAAAGCACAGGGCGCTGCTCGTTCATTCGGCTGGACCTTTTCAATTCAGTCCCACCGGAGTTCCCCATGCATCGCGCTTTACTGCTGACCCTTACCCTCGCCTTGCCCGGCTTTGCCTGGGCCGCCGATGACTGCTCGACCGAGATCCATGGCACCGACCAGATGACGTTCGACAAAAACGAAATCGTGGTGCCTGCCAGTTGCAAGAGCTTCAAGGTCGTGCTGAAACACCCTGGCAACCTGCCCAAGGAAGTGATGGGGCATAACTGGGTACTGAGCGAAACCAGCAACATGCAAGCCATCGTCAACGACGGCGCCGCAGCTGGCGTCGCGCATGACTACCTGAAACCCGATGACGCCCGGATTATTGCCCACACAAAAATGCTCAGCGGCGGCGAAGAAGACAGCGTGACCATCGACACCAGCAAACTGAAGGCTGATGGCGACTACCAGTTCTTCTGCTCATTCCCGGCCCACTCGGTGCTGATGAAAGGCCGCTTCAAGATCGGCGTGTGAAACGGGGGCCGCCAGCGATGGCGGCCTCTTCAAGGCATTACCAGCCCCGGCCCGAATTGACCCAGAAGTTGACCGACAAAGAGGTCGACACCGATTCGACCTGATGGAACCAGCCCTCCGGCAGGAACAACAGATCGCCGGCCTCCAGCACGATGCGGTGAAAAATCACCTCCCGCGCAGCCGGATATTTGTCAAAGTCCGGTTGATTGGGATTCACCTCACAGCCCTCCAGGCCACCGCCCTCGGAGGTCGACCAGGTGCCCAGCGCCTCCCGATAATGCGGCGCCGCCAGAATGAACGACTTCTGCCCCCAGACCTGCGCGAACATGTTGTCCGAGTCATCCCGGTGCAGCGGCGTCAACGTGCCCTTGGGGCCGATCCAGATACGCGGTTTGATATAAAGCGAGCGGTCGAAATACTCCGGAAAGCGAATCAGCTCCAGCAACTGCGGCGGCACCACGTTATTGCCCATGTAGGGCGGCTTTTCTCCCGGTGCCAGCGGCCGCTCCAGCGAGGCGATGAATTCGGCAATGGACGTGGAACGGAAATCGCGGTCCGTCGAGAAGGTTTTCTCCGCGTAATCACCGTGCCGGGTAATGCCCTTCAACTCGGCGAAATGCACGATGGATTCTTCGCGGCTCATCTTGAAGAACGGCCAGTCGCGCAGGGCATCAGTGAGAATCACCGGCGTGCCGAACGGCAGGTAGTCACGGCGAAAGTCTGCCACCGACAGACCAGCGAAAGGCCGCCGCTCGATCTCCCGCAGCACCGGCTGTTCGGCCGAAAGTCGGTCACTGACGCGCTCACGCGCCGGGTAACGCTGATTCATTTTGACAGCAGGTTTCTCGACCGGTGTACCACGCCGCGCAGCATTGATCATCTGCGGCAACAGAGTGGCCAAACCCATCTGCCCGTCGATCTTCAAGCGGCCGCTGGCGAACAGTTCTTCGACATCCTGCGTGCCTTGCAGAATACCGGCAAACTCCTGCGCCCCCACCGCGATGGTTACATCAGCAGCCACATGCCGCCCCGGCTGGACATCAAGCCCGTCCTTTACCGCCGCCCACACCGCATTGCCCTGGCCAAAATCGAACTGGAACACCCCCTGCACGCCCACCGCCTGCGCACCAGAAAACAGCCGGGTCAATACCGCGAGCACATCCATACATCATCTCTCCTGAGAGGTAGATAAAGTGCCCGCCCACATCACCGTTTTACAGAGCGGCACACGACATGCCCTTTAAACGAGTAGCCTGCCGGTGAAATTATCCGAAACACCCCGGCATTAAATTCCCCAATGCCTGACTCGTTATTCCTCGCAACCACCGGCAGCCAGCCGGTACACGTGGACAGAGCCCGGGAGTTTAATGAGCATGAGTCGCGCAGCCAGGAAATGGCTAATCTTGAGCATCGTGACATTGGCCGCACTGGCAGCCGTCGCCGCCCTGGCCTGGTGGTTTTTTATAGGCCGCCTGCAACCGTACCCCTCGGACGTCATGCGCCGCGCCACAGAAATGCAAGAGCGCATTCTGTCGTTCGACAGCCACATCGATATTCAGCCGCGTTTCGGCACCTCCGGCAATGAAGCCAACATTGATGGCCGGACTCAATTCGATCTGGTCAAGGCCTCCCGCGGCCGCCTCAGTGGTGCTGCCCTGACGATCTGGGCCTGGCCGGAGTTCTGGAACGGCGCCAATGGCCCGCACCGCCCGACACCGGGCTTCGAGGAAGCGGCACGTCACGAACAAGAAACCCGCTATCGGATCATCACCGGTATCGCCAAGGACTTCCCGAATCAGGCCGGTATCGCCTACACCCCTGCCGACTTCAGACGCCTGGCTCACGAAGGCAAGTTCGCCATCGTGATCAGCATGCTCAATGCCTATCCGCTGGGCACTGATGTATCCCGCCTGGACGACTGGGCCGCACGGGGCATGCGCATCTTCGGCTTCAGCTACGTCGCCAACAATGCCTGGGCCGACTCTTCACGACCTATGCCGTTTTTCGGTGATTCGCCAGATGAACATGGAGGTCTATCCGAACTGGGCCGGCAGGCCGTGCGCCGCCTCAACGATCTGGGTGTAGTGATCGACGTGTCACAAATGTCCAGCCTGGCCGTTGAGCAAGTCACACAACTAAGCCGCGCCCCGGTGATCGCTTCGCACTCCAGCGTCAAGGGGCTGGTAGACCTGCAGCGCAACCTCAGTGACAAGGAACTGCGCCTGATCCGTGATACCGGCGGCGTAGTGCAGATTCCGGGCTTTTCGTCCAACGTGAAAGCCTTCTCCGACGAGACCTTGGAAAAGGTCAACACCATGCGCGCCGGCTTCGGCCTGCCCAAGGTGCAGAACCTGTCCCAGGCCAGCATGCCCGCCGACCCGGTGTTCTCGATCTGGCCGGAGAAGAAGTTTGGTGAGTACGCCGGTGCGCTCTACGCCATCCTCGACGAAGATCCTCGTGCTTCGCTCAAGGAGTTCGGCGACGCCATCGACTATGCCGTGAAAAAGATCGGCATCGATCATGTCGGTATCAGTTCCGACTTCAACGATGGTGGTGGGCTCATTGGCTGGGAAAATGTCGGCGACAACCGCAATGTCACCGCCGAGCTGATCGCCCGCGGCTACTCCGAAGAGGACATTGCCAAGCTGTGGGGCGGCAACTTCCTGCGGGCCTGGGAGCAAGTGCAAAAGCTTGCAGCGCCTGGCCACCCTCAAACCTCGGCGAAACAGCCATGATCACCACCAGCCGACGAGAATTCATCAAGGCCACCGGGCTTATCGGTGCAGGACTGAGCCTGGGTACATCCTCCTTACAAGCCAGTACCAATAGCGTGCCCACTGCCGTACCGGTCAATGACTGGGAAAAGTTTCGCCAGTTGTTTCCTCTGGATTTCAACTACGCACACTTCGCCAACTTTCTGGTGACCGCCCATTGCGAACCAATACGCGCAGCGATCGACGCCCATCGGGCACGTTTGGACCGTAACCCGGCGCTGGCAATGGATTACGACCGCCAGGAAGTCTGGCAGCACGAGCATGAAGTACGTACCCAGGCGGCACGCTACCTCAATGTTTTACCCGGGCAGATCGCCTTGACGGGCAGCACCACCGAGGGCCTGAGCATCGTTTACAGCGGCGTCAGGCTCAAACCAGGGCAGGAAATCCTCACCACGGTGCATGAGCATTACTCGACTCGCTATGCACTGCAATATCGTACCCAGCGCGAGGGTGCCGTGGTACGCAAGATCAGCCTGTTCCAGACGCCTCATGAGGCTTCGGAAGATCAGATCCTCGATACCATCTCGCGCAGCATCCGGCCCGAGACCCGCGTGCTGGGCATGACCTGGGTGCATTCCGGCAGCGGCGTAAAATTGCCCATTGGCAAAATCGGCGAACTGGTCAGGGAGAAGAACAAGGATCGTGCCGACGATGAACGGATCATCTACTGCGTCGACGGCGTGCATGGTTTTGGTGTTGAAAATCTCAGCTTCCCGGAGATGAACTGCGACTACTTCATTTCCGGCACCCACAAGTGGATGTTCGGCCCGCGCGGCACCGGCATCATTTGCGCAGCATCGGAGAACAGCAACGACCTGATCCCCTTTAGTGCAACCTTTTCCGAGGCGAAAAACTTCGGTACCACCTTCACGCCTGGCGGCTACCACTCGTTTGAGTATCGCTGGGCCGCCAGCAAAGCTTTCGAGCTGCACCTGCAATTGGGCAAAGCCGCCGTGCAAAGCCGGATTCATGAGCTCAACGACTACCTCAAGCAACAATTGAAAACCCTCAAGGGTGTCGAGCTGGTTACCCCAACGAGCAGCGCCCTGTCGGCGGGCTTTACCTTCTTCCGCATCACGGGCCAGGACGACGAGCAACTCGCCGCTTACCTGAATCAGAACCGGATCATGGTGGACTCCGTCAGTCGAGATGCCGGTCCTGTAGTGCGCATGGCGCCCGGCCTGCTCAATACCGAAGCAGAAGTGGACAGAGCCATACAACTGCTGGCGAAAAAAGTGTGAACAAACTGTCTCGCCAAAGCACAGCCCCCCGTCCGGTTCAGAGGAGCCCTATGAACAAGCAACATTCGTACATCTTCGCCTCACTGCTTGCGCTTTCGTTCAGCCTGCCGTCTGCGTTCGCCCAGGCTGATGACACCAAGAAACCCGGCACCGTCTTCAAGGATTGCAAGGACTGCCCTGAGATGGTGGTTTTGCCTGCCGGCAGTTATGTTATGGGCGCACCGGACGATGAGCTGGGTCGGCAACCCGATGAAGGTCCACAACACACCGTGACCTTCGCCAAACCGTTTGCAATCAGCCGTTTTCAGGTCACCGCCGGCGAGCTGGATGCCTATATCAAGGCGAGCGGTGCAGTGATCAAAAGCGGCGACAAACGCCCTGGTCGTTGGTGCGAGGCGAGCAAGCCCACTTATAAGCAAGGCCCGAGGCAACCAGCGGTCTGTATCGACTACCACGAAGTACAGGCTTACGCCGACTGGCTGGCCAAACAGACCGGCAAGCCCTACCGAATGATCAGCGAGGCAGAGCGCGAGTACGCCGCGCGAGCAGGCTCGACCGGCCCGTTCCCCTTCTCATTCGATGAGGAGGGCGAATACCAGATCAGCAAGCACGCCAATACTTACGGCCCCAAAGACGGCTACGCCTACAGTTCACCGGCAGGTAGCTACCCGCCCAATGCCTTCGGGGTCTATGACATGCACGGTAATGTGTATGAATGGGTCGCCGATTGCTGGCACAAGGACTATGTCGGAGCCCCCACGGATGGTAGCGCATGGATTGATAATCCGAATTGCGAGCGTGCCCACATGCGCGGTAACGACTGGGGCGAGCCACCCATTTTCTCTCGCTCGGCCAACCGCAACGACCGGCTGAAAACCACACGTGGCGACTTCCTCGGTTTCAGGGTAGCCAGAGAACTCTGAAGTACCGTAAGCCCGCCGACATGCCCGCTCCTGAGCGGGCATTTTTTTGCCTGACGCCATAACCCGATTCTGAACGTGCTCCTGAGCCAGTCGTTCTAAATCCCGCCCCCACTTCTTCGTTTCACAGCTATAGCCTTTGAAGCGCGGAACGCCCGAATGAATACTCATGCCGACCTAGCGGTCCTCAGCCATCTTTATCCCGACCGGCAACTGCGGGTTCATTGCAGCGAAGACACACTCGTGGTGCTGCTCGACAACATCACGCATCTGGAGATTGCACTGCATCTCGCTTGTTCCGATCAATTGGAGGGCAAGCTGCGCTATCTGGAGCACGGTCTTGAACAGCAGACATTGCTGGCGGCGCTGGAAGCAGTTTTCACGACTCACCCGTCGCTAAAAAGCATCACGCTGACAGGCACGACCTCCACCGCGACCGACTCTCTGATTGCCGATGGCGTATTGAGAACCACCGGTCCCGAGCACATCACGTGTTACGCCGAAGCGTTCTGGCAGCACCCACAGGTATGGCTCAACAAAGCCTCATTCGGCGCGCCACCACAACAATTGGTCATCAGCGACGGCAAACGCCATCCGCTACGCCCCACGCCCTCAACAGAGGTGCTGTATAGCCGCTATATCCCTTGGGTGGGTCAGACGCTGACCTTTCAGCAAGCAGACCCGGACCGCGACCTGCACGCTTTCAACCGCTGGATGAACAGCCCGCGTGTCGCGCACTTCTGGGAAGAAGAAGGCAGCCTGGAACAGCACCACGCCTATCTGCAAAAACAACTGAACGACCCGCACACCCTGCCCTTGATCGGCCGCTTCGACGGTCAGCCGTTTGGCTACTTCGAGGTCTACTGGGCCAAGGAAGACCGTATTGCGCCGTTCTATGACGCCGCTGATTACGATCGCGGCCTGCACCTGCTGGTCGGTGAAGAAGCGTTTCGCGGCAAGGCGTTCTACACCGCCTGGTTTTCCTCGATCTGCCATTACCTGTTCCTCGACGACCCGCGCACCCAGCGTCTGGTCTGCGAGCCACGCCACGACAACCTGCGACAAATCGCCAACTTCGACCGCAGCGGCTTTGCCAAGGTCAAGCATTTCGATTTTCCCCACAAGCGCGCACTGCTGGTGATGTTGACTCGTGAGCGCTTCTTTTCCGAGCGGCTGTACCAACCCCTGGACAGCGTCAAACCATCGAAGGAAGGAATTACGGTATGAGCACCGCCACCATTCATGACGTCATCGGCGTCGGCTTCGGCCCCTCCAACCTGGCCCTGGCCATTGCCCTGGAAGAACTCGCGCAACACAACGGCAAGGCGCTCAATGCCCTGTTCCTCGACAAGCAGGCCAACTACCGCTGGCACGGCGATACGTTGTCCTCGCAAAGCGAGCTGCAGATTTCCTTCCTCAAAGACCTGGTGTCACTGCGTAACCCCACCAGCCCTTACAGCTTCGTCAACTACCTCAAGAAGCAGGATCGGCTGATCGACTTCGTCAACCTGGGCACCTTCTACCCTTGCCGTCTGGAGTTTAACGACTACCTGGGCTGGGTCGCCGAGCAGTTTGCCGAGCAGGCCGTCTATGGTGAAGAAGTCACACGCATCGAGCCCGAACTCGATAATGGTGCAATTCATCATCTCAAGCTGATCTCGCGTAATGCCAACGGCCAGGAGCAGGTCCGTCGCACTCGCTCGGTGGTGATCAGCACCGGTGGTTCGCCAAAAATCCCGACCGCGTTCGAGCCCTTCAAGAACGACCCACGCGTATTCCACCACTCCACCTACCTGAGCAGCGTAAAAAACCTGCCGTGCAGCGAAGGCAAACCGATGCGTATCGCGATCATCGGTTCGGGGCAAAGCGCTGCCGAAGCCTTCATCGACTTGAACGACAGCTTCCCGTCAGTGAAGGTGGAAATGATCCTGCGCGGCACCGCCCTCAAGCCTGCCGACGACACCCCGTTCGTCAACGAAATTTTCGCGCCGCAATACACCGATCTGGTGTTCCAGCAGCCGCCACAAGATCGTCAGAAGCTGATCAACGAGTACCACAACACCAACTACTCGGTGGTCGACCAGGAACTGATCGAGCGCATCTACGGCATCCTTTATCGCCAGAAAGTCGCCCATCAATACCGTCACGCCGTGCTGTGCCGCCAGCAGGTTGAAGCGGTGCATTCCAGCGAGCAAGGCATCGAACTGACCCTGCGTGACCTCGCCACCCACCAGCAGCGCACCCATCGCTACGACGCTGTCATTCTGGCCACCGGCTATGAGCGCCGAACCCACCGCTCACTGCTGGCGCCACTGGAAGATCACCTGAAAGGTTTCGAAGTGGACCGCGACTACCGCGCGCTGGCCTCTCCTGCGCTGCACGCCCCAGTGTTTCTGCAAGGCTTCTGCGAAGCCTCACATGGCCTGAGTGACACGCTGCTTTCCGTACTGCCGATGCGCAGCGAAGAAATCGGCAAGGCCCTGTACCGATCACTGAAGATCAGCCACCCGATCAACGACACTCAGGCCGCCACGCTGATCAGCGCCTGACCCAGCAGGAATTGTGTATGTCCCAGCCGAACCGCGGCGCCATCCGCGACCTTCTGAGCCTGCTCAGACCCTTCTGGCCGATCGTGACGTTATCTGTAGTGTTGGGCATGGCCGGCGGCCTGAGTATCACCACGCTGCTTGCCACCATCAACGGCGTCTTGCACTCAGACAGCGGCATGACTCAAGGCATCGTGCTGGGCTTTGCGGGCCTGTGCCTGCTGGCGTTGCTCAGTTCGATCGTGTCCGATATCGGCTCCAACTATGTCGGCCAGAATATTGTTGCCAGGCTGCGCAAAGAACTGGGCGAAAAAGTCATGTCTGCGCCCATCGAGCAGATTGAGCGCTACCGCACCCATCGGCTGATCCCGGTCCTGACCCATGACGTGAGCACCATCAGCGACTTCGCCTTCGCCTTTGCCCCGCTGGCCATCTCGATGACTGTGACGCTCGGCTGCCTGGGTTACCTGGCCATGTTGTCATGGCAGATGTTCTTGCTGATGGTGGTGGCCATCGCCATCGGTACGACTGTGCAATTCATCGCTCGCAGCCATGGCATCAAAAGCTTTCTGGCTGCCCGGGAGACTGAAGACGAGCTGCAAAAGTACTACAGCGCCGTAGCACAAGGCGCTAAAGAACTGCGCATCCACCGCCCGCGCCGGCAGCGGATGTTCGATCAACGGATCCAGGGCACCACCGACCAGATTCGTGACCTGCAAATCCGCGCCATCAACATTTTTGTAGTCGCAAAAACGTTCGGCTCGATGCTGTTCTTCGTGGTCATCGGTCTGGCCTTGGCTTTCCAGGCTTATTGGCCCAACGCTGACAAGAGCGTGATGAGCGGCTTCGTGCTGGTGCTGCTGTACATGAAAGGCCCACTGGAACACCTGATCGGGACCTTGCCGATCATCAGCCGGGCACAGATCGCGTTCCGCCGCATCGCTGAGCTGTCCGAACAATTCTCATCACCGGAACCGCATCTGTTGCTACAAGACAAGCAGAGCAAGCCACGGACTATCCAGAGCCTGGAACTGCGCGATGTGCAATATGCCTTCCCGGCAGTCGAGGGCAACGAGCCGTTCAGGCTGGGCCCGGTCAACCTGCACATTGAGCAAGGCGAGATTGTGTTCATCGTTGGCGAGAACGGCTGCGGCAAGACCACCCTGATCAAACTCCTGCTAGGCCTCTACCCGCCACACAAAGGCGAAATCCTGCTGGATGGCCAGCCGGTCATCGCTCAGACCCGGGACGATTACCGCCAGCTGTTCACCACAGTGTTTGCTGACTACTACCTGTTCGACGAACTGGTTCAGGGCGGTGGCGACGTACCCAAGGAAGCCGAACGTTATCTGCAGCGCCTGGAAATCGCGCACAAGGTCAGCATCCGCGACGGGGCTTTCAGCACCACCGACCTGTCCACCGGGCAACGCAAGCGCCTGGCCCTGCTCAGCGCCTGGCTCGAAGGCCGCCCCGTATTGGTGTTCGACGAATGGGCCGCCGACCAAGACCCGACCTTCCGGCGTATTTTCTATACCGAGCTGCTGCCCGACCTGAAACGTCTGGGCAAGACCATCATCGTCATCAGCCATGATGACCGCTACTTCGACATCGCCGATCAGCTCGTCAGGATGGAATCCGGCCGGGTCAAAAGCGAAGCCATACCTGCCTGAAAAAATCCCTCCGAAACGCTTCCGGTTTTCAAAACGGAAGCGTTTTACTATCGCGAAAAGAAAAAATTCTCACTTGCATAAACAGAGAACATCATGCCCGCACACACTTCGAGCAAACTGACACCCTTGGCCAAAGCACTGCTGATGCGCAACGCGTTCCGTGCCCGCCTGCCTGTTACAGGTCTTGGCCTGATGCTGTCCATGGGGATGGCGGTACAGGTCCAGGCACAGGAATGGAGCCTGAATATTCCGGCGCAGCCGCTGGACAAGGCATTGCAGGCTTTTGCTGAACAGGTGAATGTTCAGGTTCTGTACAACCCGAGCGATGTACAGAGCCTGCGCTCGACCGCCCTGAACGGCCGATATGATCTGGATCGTTCGATCAGCACGCTGTTGCAAGGTACAGGGGTTCATTATCAGCTCACGGGAAATACGCTGACGTTGCTGCCGCCGGCGTCGGGTGGCAATGCTATGGAGTTGTCATCGGTCAATATTTCGGGTAAGGCGCCAGGGTCGATTACTGAAGGAACAGGTTCGTACACGACCTATGCAACCAGTAGTGCTACGCGCTTGAACCTGTCTCCCAAGGACACGCCACAGTCAATTACCGTACTGACCAGCCAGCGCCTGGAAGACCAGCGGCTGGAGAGTCTTACAGATGTTCTGGAAGCCACGCCTGGGGTCAGCGTACTGCACGTAACCGGCTATGGCGCTGACAGCGCGACTATCTCGTCAAGAGGAAGTACCGTTAATAGTTTTCAGATTGACGGCGTACAAACATCAAGCTCTCTTCAAACCTACCTGCAAAACACGGCGATATATGACCGGGTTGAGGTCGTTCGCGGCGCCACCGGTTTGATGAACAGCCTTGGATCGCCTGCCGCCACAGTGAATATGGTTCGCAAGCGCCCAACTTATGAGCCTCAAGTCAGTTTGACGGCAGAAGCCGGCAACTGGAGCCGCTATGGCAGTGGCGCAGACATTTCCGGACCATTGACCGAAACCGGCAATGTCAGGGGTCGCATGGTGCTGGATTACAAACGCCAAGGCGCCTGGGTCGATAACTACAAACAGGACAGCTTTACCTTCTACGGTATTGGAGAGATCGACCTCAACGACAGCACCTTGCTGACGCTGGGAGCAAGCCACATCACCCGTGATACTGAGGCGCCCGTAGGCCGGGTACCGTTGTATTACGGGACAGGTCAACGTGTCGATTTCAGCCAGTCAGATACAGCCGGCCCGTCGTGGACCTACTACGACCACGAACTGAGCAATGTATTCGCCTCGATTGAGCATCACTTCAACTCCAACTGGAGTGGCAAGGCTGAGGTCAATTACACCGAACATACAGGCGATTCCCTATATGGTGTATTGGGCACCATCGCGCGTCCCGGCGCGGGCAGCAACATCAGTAGCCTGCTGCGTTATCAGCCTACCGACCGTCAAAGCACCTTTGACACCTACCTGACCGGCACCTTCTCGTTGTTCGGCCGTGATCATGAATTGATCAGCGGCGTTACACTGTCTGACTTGCAGTCCAAGGCGCCCACCTATAACGCCACTTACTCGACCGGCACCTACTATGTGCCCGACTACTTCGACCTGGCAGATACACTCGCAAAACCTGACAGAATTACCGAAACAGGTAAAACCGTCACTCATGAAACGCAGCAAAGCGCTTACCTGAGCGCGCGCTTCAGCCTCAGCGATTCGACCAACCTGCTGCTGGGCGGACGCGTGACCGACTGGAAACGGGACGTGGACTCCACAACCTTCAGCTCAGGCGTCAAGAGTGAGCGTTTGAACAAGAAAACCGGACTGTTCGTGCCTTATGCCGGCCTCGTTCATGCACTCGACGACAACTGGTCGGTCTATGCAAGCTATACCAAGATCTTCAACCCTCAATTGGCCCGCTACCTGGATATCAATAACTCCCCGCTCGATCCTGAAGAAGGGATCAGCTACGAGGTGGGTATCAAGTCCAGCTTCAACGAAGGGCGGATCAACGCCAGTCTTTCGCTGTACAAAACAGAGCTGGATAACCGCGCCTACTGGTATACGCTGGGCAACCGCACCATTTATGACACCGAAAGCGGCACGGAGACAAAAGGGGTTGAACTGGAGTTCAACGGTGAGCTGACAGAAGGCTGGCAGGTCGGCGCAGGCTATAGCTACAACGATATCCGCGATGCCAACGACGCACGGCTCATGACCTTTGTACCACAGCACATCGCCAAGACCTTCTCCACCTACAAGCTGCCTGGGGCCCTGAACAAGCTGACCATCGGTGGCGGTCTCGACTGGAGCTCCAAGGTCGAAAACCTGGGGTTCACCCAAGGCAGTTATGCTCTGGCCAATCTCATGGCTCGCTACCAGGTCAACAGCAATCTGTCTGTCTCGGTCAACGTCAACAACATCTTCGACAAGGAATACCTGACCAGCTACAGCACCTGGGGTACTTACGGTCCACCACGGAACTTCATGACGTCGCTCAAGTACACTTACTGATCGACAGCCACACGCAAAAAGCCGCCCTTGGGCGGCTTTTTGCGTTTACCACCACGCGTCAAAAACGGGCGGCACTGCTAGTGAGTAGCAAACCTGATGCTGATGCCTCCCTGGGTACTCGTCAGACCGTCATGTGTTAAACAACAGCCCGGCCTGTGACATGTGCCGGGCTGCTGCCATTACGCTCTTTTCAACACGATGCGCGACTCAACGACAAGGCTCAGACAACCGTATGCTTGCGGACCCGCTCAGCCAGCGAAGCCAGAAGTTCAGGGCTGAAAAGCATCCGTTCATGAGCTACAGGTAATTGGTCAGAGAAAGCAATGCCCTGTCTCGCGCACTCCTGTATGAAGTCACTTTCCAGAGCCGCTATATCCTTGAAGTTCACCGATGACCACCAGCACTCAGGGCGCGCCTGAATTGGCTTGAGAGAGAACTCACGCCCCAATGCCTTCATTTTTTCAAAGGTGTTGTAGCCAATCGAAACTTCGGCCATGAGCGCGTAGTTATCATAAACGCCCTTGTACAACGCATAATCCGCTTCACCGGCCAGCGATTTGATCAGGAACTCAACGAGCGAGTCATCTTCCAGACCCTGGTTGCGCCCTTCGTTGACCAGGCTCATGACCTGCTCTTCAGTGTGCCCGGAGAAAAATGCCCGGACGAACTGCACGGCCTCATCGTTGCGCGCCTCCAGACTACGCTCCTGCTCTTTGCTCTGAGGGAGCTCGGCCCGTTGCACAACATGACGCCTGGAGAGTGCCTCAGGGAGCATAGGATCGATCAGCAAGGCAAATTCGATCTGCTGCCCCCTCTGCTCCAAGGCATGCGCGACATCGATGGCCAACGCCCCTCCAGTAGACCATCCCAACAGCCGATAGGGCCCGGTAGGCTGGGCAGCGACAATTTCATCCAGGTAATAGTCGACCATCTCCGCCCAGGATTCATGCGTCTGGCTGGTGCTCACGAAGGCCTTGTTAAGCAGTCCGTACACCGGGCAAACAGCGTCCAGTTCATGGGCCAATGAGTAATACGAAAAAATCGACCCTCCTCCAGGCGGCAGGCAATAAATCGCCCTGCCCGCCGATTGACAACTGTTAAGCGCAATCACGCTTTTTCTGAAGCCTTTGATACTGGAGCGTATGAAGTCAGCCTGCTTGCGAACCGTGGGGTTCATCAAGAAATCATAAACAGCGAACCCCTCATCCAGCATGTCCTTTATGCGTCCCACTGCACTCAACATCAAGATTGAATGGCCACCAAGGGCAAAGAAGTCATCGTCCAGACCGACATCATCCAGGTGCAGAGTCTCTTTCCAGATCGAGACCAGCTGGCGCTCAAGCCGGGTTCTTGCCGCACCACCCTGAAGCTGCGGCGAGAAGTCTGAAGGTGCCGGGAGAGCCTTGCGGTCCAGCTTGCCGTTAGGGCTTAGCGGCAGCCGGTCCAGGAATATCAGATGCGCCGGCACCATATAGTCCGGTAGCGTGGTCTTCAGATGCTCACGCAAACGGGCACGCAGAGCGTTCTGCGCTTCGCCTTCAACCGTCGGTTCTACACTCACCAGATATGCGGCCAGTTGCTTGCCACTTGG
>NZ_JANJFL010000040.1:0-32870 GCF_024584215.1 Pseudomonas sp. LJDD11 | reverse complement strand
CAGCGCCAGCGGAGCTGGCGCTTTTTGAACTGCTTGCGCCGTGTGACATATTCGTCGGCAACAGCCTGCACCGATTGGCTGTGCAGTCCCAGGTCTTTGCCGGCCCCGTTGGTGTACTTGTGAATGTCGAACGCTGACAGAAAACGACCGTGCTCACGAATCGAGCGACTGCTCAACTCGTTTACGTAGTTCCACACAAAATTCACAGCACGAGAAGCTTCACGCAGCTGCGCTGCATGCTTGTCTCGCACTCGAATCCTGAGGGTTTTGGTCGCTTTCATTTCAGTCATGAAACACAGAATAGGGGTGGTTTTATGGATCTTAACCCCTCTGACCGCTTCGCGGTGGCGCTTTCATCCCCCACCTGAAGGAAGGGGCTTTTCGCGCCAGCTCGGTAACCGGGCTTTCGTAGGAGCTGCTTTAGCAGCGAAGCTTTAGCTGCGAGCCTTCGCAGCTAAAGCTGCTCCTACGAGGCGATAAGCAGCGCTTGCAACGCCTCACGCAAGGCATCTGGAATCGCCACCGGCTGGCTTGACTGCCGGTCGATGAACACCTGGACAAACCGCCCCGCCGCACAGGGTTCGTCTTCCCCGACCCGGAACACTGCCAGCTCGTACTCCACGGTACTGCCACCAAGTCGGGCCACCCTTAGCCCGACTTCGATCAGCTCCGGATAAGCGACTGACGCAAAGTAGTCGCACGCCGAACTGACCACCAGCCCCGCCACCTTACCGTCATGGATATCCAGCCCGCCACGCTCGATCAGCCAGGCATTCACGGCGCTGTCGAAAAAGCTGTAATAGGCCACGTTATTGATATGCCCATAGATATCGTTGTCCTGCCAGCGCGTGGTGATCGGCTGGAAGTGGCGATAGTCGTGGCGTTGCAGCAGGGTGTCGGGCATGGTCGCTCGCTCGTTGAATGGCGTGGTGTGCCGGCAGACCCGATACGTTACAGAAAAATCCGTCAGCGCCGATACAGCTGGATACGCAATGGATCTGCAAGGAGCAGCAATGCAAGCCCCCGGAACACCGGACAAGGATGACGGCATCATCCGCATCAATCGCACCGAACCTGGCCACATTGACGTGGTACTCGGCAGCCACCCAGGCAAAAGCCTGCCCCGCCCGCTGCGCACACCCCGCCCCTATGGGTTGATCCTGCTCTGTGCGCTATTGGCGATCCTCAGCCTGTGCCTGATGCTGTCGCAGTTGCGCCGCCATACCGCTGACATCGTCCCGCCTGCCGCCAGCTTGCCGCCTGTTGCCGCACCACAATTACCCGACGAAGCCAGCGCAGCACCGGTCTCACCGGAATCTGAAGCGCAACAATAGCCAAAGGCTTACACGCGCTAGCGAACAATTGCCATTTGAATGCTCGGGCAGCAGGCCTACTATCGGATCCAACCACTGGTGAACAGGAAGCTCGCCAGGATCAAGGACGATCGACCATGCCTGGATGCTGCCGACAGGGAGTTGGAATGGCTCTGGACAAAAAACCCGCTTCGGCGGGTTTTTTAGTGCCTGCGCAAAACCAAATAAGAATTAATTGCATAAATAGCCAATGTCTTACACGCTGACGAGGCATTTGGCTATTTGAACCCGGATGGTAACTCTCTAATATGGGATCCAATCCACTGACGAGCAGGACGCTGGTCAGGATCAAGGACGATCAGCCATTGCCCGGATGCTACTGACAGGGAGTTGGAATGGTTTTGGACACAAACCCGCTTCGGCGGGTTTTTTATTGCCTGCGAAAAAGGCTGTAGACAAACCTGCGAACAGATACCAGGCCGGGTTGATAGACCGCACCGATCTTGCGGATCAGGTGAATGAGCCTCGCACCACAGCCATCGTCTGCACAGAAATCATTGTTTGTGCTTCTTGCAGCACGCTGCCAGCGAACCTCAACCATCACCTTGCGAAACTCTCGATGGCGCTTGCTGTTGAGCATCAACAGGGCCAATAACGGCAGCAACAGGCCGATAACAGACCACGAGCCCGGTACACGTCGCTCTCCCCAGCGCAACAACACCATCAGGATGCAGGCAAACATCGCCAGAAAAAACGTGACGATGAAAACAGGGAAATGCCAACGCATTATCGATAGGAAATCGAGGTCTGCTCTCACTACAACGCCTTGTAGATGCTGGCTCACTGGAGCAAACAATCATCTTTTCTTCCGTTTGTTGCGTATGGCAGCCCGCTCCGCCCGCACCTTGACCATGACCTCACGCATGGCCCGATGACGCCGGGTATTGAGCAGCAAGAGTGCAACCAGAGGAAAGAACAGCCCGAGAAAATACATGATGCGAGGGACGCGATAACCGCTACCCAGCACGACCGTCAGGATGCAGGCCAGCATCAGCGCAACGACGAGCCAGACGCCCCATGGCCGTCCGCGCACCACCAGAAGGTTGGCCGAACAGAGATAGACAGACAGAACGACGATGGCCTGAAAGTAATACTGAATATTTTGCTCGGGGTCCGAGACATGCTGTTGCAGCACAATCATGGTCGCCAGTGACATGGCAAACAGCGCCATGAAAAACGCAGCGGCAAAAATAGGCAGATGCACCCGCAAAATGGTGAAGAACCCCGTTTCATGATTCATTCCGGTAGTTCCTCGTACAAGCCGACTGCGATGCTCTTTTGCACTCGGGAACTGCCAGCAAGCCCCACGCCCATACCGAGGGTTTCAGACAGTTTAATTCTGAATGCTGCTGAAATTTCCGTCGCTGGGTAACGCTTGGGCAGTACACCGCTGCGTTGTTGCAACTTGATCAGCCTGGGCGTCAGGTCAGGGTGACGTAAAGCCAGTAGTTCTTCAGTCAGACGCTTGCGCTCCTGTCTGTTCAGATTCTGCAGGGACTGATTAAAGCTGCGACCGGTCATGGTTTTGCGCATATGCAGCAACCGAGCCGCCGTTGCACCCGTGGCCGCAACACCCAGTAATGCAGCCACATCCAGGACGTCCAACGTGGTGGTGTACCACTCTTTACTGTCCAGTTGATCGTTAATTTCGGGGCTGAGCAGTTCGTTCTTCACCCGGTACAGACCGTTCGCGCATTGCAGGGTCCCGGCGCCGAGCGAGGCGGCCCCGATGGCAGTAATGGCCAGACTCGCACCACCGGTAAACGGCACTGTCACACTACCGCCAATTACCGCAATCCACCCCAGCACCGCTCCGCTGCACGCCAGGGTGGTACTGACCGCTTCATACAGCAGTCGGGACTCGCGCGGGTTGTTCTGCACCTGCTGGACGAACTGCGCTGGCGCAATATAGGGCTTGGCCTCACGCAGGATGATCCGTTTGGGTCTGAGACTGCACAGAGGGGTGAACTCGCGCAGGGTGACAACATTGAAATCGGCATCGATGTACACCACACCTGCGCCGACGATAGCAGGGTCGGCATCAATATCGGCATAGAGTTTCTTGAGATTGATGGAGGCTTCAATACGCTGCCTGGCCATCATTTGTGAGTGGGTATTGTTTAACCCGATCAAGGCTTGGGACATGGACTCTTCCTTGAAACAATGAACGACTGCCGGGCACTTCTGCCCTCAGGCAGAAGTGCGACCGGTAGGCCGCTCAAGACAGCGGGTTACACATTCGGGCAAGGCACCGGAGCCCAATCGCCGACGTCAGGGTTCTTGCACATACGGCCGACTTCGCTCTGACCGGCAGCAGCCACTTGTTGGCTCTCTGCCTGTTTGTTCTTGGCGTCCTGCAGAGACTTCTCGGTGCCTACTGCTTCACGCGGCACGTCCGGCAGCTTGTCTCGGTTGGCCTTGCCGCTGTTGCCAGCTTTGGCGGTGTTACCGGTCTTATTGCCAGTAGCCTTGCCGGTGTTCTTGTCCGCGGCCTTGGCACCCTGCTTGTTGCTGCTGGTGGTGACCAGTTGCGGGTTCTCAGCCTGGGCGACAACCACCACGTCGTTACGCTTCACGCCGACCTGCTGCAGGTCTTTCTCGTAAGCCTGGGTGTAGTTGTTCAGGTCTTCGCTGGCACGGCCGTTCACGGCCACGATCAGGTCGTTGGATTCTTTCAGGCCGGCGACGATTTCTGCCAGGCGCTTGCGACCTTCGGTGTCGTTGATACTGCCGGCCTTGCGGGCAGTAACCAGGCTGGCGAACTCGCGCTGGTAGCACGACTGTGAAGCCTTGGCGTAAGCGGTGCTGCGGTCGATATCGGCCGAGCTCTTGTTGAAGTCGGCGGCGTACGACGCAATACGCTGGTTGTCGTCGGCGATCTGCTTCTGACGCTCGGTGTAGTAACCGGCCGCACCACCGACCAAGGCACCACCGGCGGCGCCGATGGCGGCATTACGGCCGCGTTTTTCCGAGTTGCCGGTCAGCGCGCCGGCCAGTGCCCCACCCACTGCGCCGATGGCGGCACCGGTGACAACTGACTTGGTCATGTCTGAGTCGGTCTGGCGCAAGTGCTGCACAGGCTGGTAGCAGGTCGGGTAGAACTCGACCTTGGTGGTCGCACCGACCCTGGACACCGGTGAGCTGGCGCAACCGGTCAGCAGGACAGCGCCGAACCCGGCGGTAGCCAGCAACAGGCTGCGGCTTTTGGCGAGAGCTTCGAATGGTTTGCGAGACAAAAACATGGCTGCGTTCTCTTCTTCAGGTTTGGACAGGCCCGCACGGCCCAATGCAGTGCGGGGTCTTGCGGTGTTGGCCGGCACACTCATTGCGTGCTGGCCGATACGAGTAACTGTTTGAGGATGTCGGCCGGGTCGGCGCGCTTGTTCTTGCGGTACTCACCGACGTGACGCACGAACAGCGTGGCGCGGTTCATCAGGCTCTTGCCGATGACCGGCTTGCGCGCCAGCTCTTCCTTGACCCGCTGGAACTGCGCCTGAATCACCGCGTCGGTGTAGCGCGTGCCAGTGGCCAGGTTGTCGATGTAGATCGCCACGGCACCCTCCAGCGCGCTGCGCCCGTTGGCCATCGCCGAGGCGAACATCGCGGCGCTGGCCTGGTCACCGGCATCGGCGGCCTGCTTCTGGGTTTTTTGCAGGTTGGTCAGGCGGATGTTGTAGTTATTGATGGTCTCGGCCACCAGGGCAGCGGACTGGATCAGGTTGCCGGCAGCCTCTTCACGTTGCAGGGCAATCAGCGCCACGTTGCGCTTGAGCTCTTCGTTGACCAGACCCAACTCGGCTTGTAGACGCGGGTCGGCAGTGGTGCCAATGATGCTGTCCAGGCGCTTGGTCGGGTCATTGACCGCATCGATGTCATCGGTCAGCGACGCCAGCCGGCCGTCCTTCTGCCATTGCTCGAACAGCTCCTTGTAACGTGAGCGCGGCGCCGACAGCGCGCCGAGCGCGACCCGAAACCCTGTGGTTTCGTTGCGCTGCTCGGTGCCGTCGGCGGCGAACAACGGATACTCGCGACGCATGCCGGTGAACAGCGTGCCTTCGCCTTCGAGGTAATTGCCGCCCTTAGCCACAAAGCCGCCATAGGTGCCTTGGCGGCGCCCGGCATGCACCAACTGGAAGGATTCCTGCACCATCTCGGCGGCGTTGCCGATCACATCGAACATACCGATCGGGTTGGGCAGCTTGGTGCCAATCGGCATCAGCCGCGCGCCCTGCCCCGTACCGCCAGCCACCTGGCTGTACACCGCCCAGTCAGCCAACGGGCCGTCGCCTTCCTGGCCGTCCTGACGGCGCGGGAACAGCCGGCCTTCCAGATCCTGACGGCTGACCGCCTGGCCGCCACGGGCGGCGAATTCCCATTCCACTTCCGTGGGCAGGCGCACGAAGCCGATCCCGCCGTCTTCGGCGTCCTTGCCACGACCGCTGACCGGCAACAGGTCGCGGTGGTTTTTCATCAGCCAAGCGCTGTACACCGCAGCGAAACGCTCGGCTTCGAAGCGCGACAGCTTGACCTTGGGCAAGCGCCCGGCCATACCGTCCTGGGCCTCGCAAGCCGGGGCGGGTTCGCCACTGGCCAGCGATTGCGCCTGGGCCATGACTTGGGCGTACTGGCGCTGGGTGACTTCGTACTTGCCGATGAAGTACATCATCGGCTTGAGCGGCGTGCCTTTTTCAGCCTTGGGCAACAGTGGCGCGATGGTCTTGCGCCAGGCCGGCGCCAGGTCTTCAGCGGTGAACTGGCCATTAATGAAGTCGCGTCGGTAGCCGGAAATGAACGACTGCTTGTAGCCCGCCTCACCTTCACTGAACGGATAACCCAGGCTGATTTCACGGTCATCCAGCGCGCCTTCAGCGAGGATGTATACGTAGCGCATGACCATTTCGCCGCCACACGGCAATGGCAGGCTGACGTCATCGGGCAACGGTTTGGGGTTATCCAGCTTGTTGCTGGCCGGTGCCTCGCTGTCGCTCTCGGCACACGCGACCAGCGAGGTCAGGCCCAGTGTGGTCAGACACAGCGCGGCCATTGCTCGCGCCAGACAAGCCCTGCGCAACTCAAACATCTCTGATTCCTTCCGAAGCCTGGATACGTGACACCCGCAAGCCGCCCAGGGCGGCGGCGACGGCGCTGGCCCCCAGCACGGCCAACAGGGCCACGAGGTAATGACGCGCCAGCAGGTGGCTGGCGTATTCACCGGCCACCTGCACGAACAGCCGATTCAGGCCCCACTCGGCCAGGCCGTAGAGCAACGCGGCGAGGGCGGCGGCCAGTACCCCGCTGTACAGCGCCTGCAGCATGACGAACCCCAGCAGCGCGCCGCTGCCGAACCCCAGCAGGCGCAACACCGATAGTTCACGGCGCTTGCGTGCGATGGCCGCCAGGGTGCCGGCGAAAATCGCCGCACAGGCACCGGCCATTGCCAGAGCGGCGATCACCCAGAACACGATGGTCAGGTTGCGGCTCAACGACTGCACCTGGGCGATGGCCTGGGCCTGGGTGGCGACCAGAATGCCGCTGTCGGCAAAGTGCCGACGCAGCGGCTCGACATCGTCCAGATGCCGCGCATACAAGCGAAACGCCGGATAGATACGCGGTGCATCAGCCGGTCTGGCTTCGCCCGGCCAGTCCAGTGCCGGCACCGCACGACCGTCGCGATAATCTTCTGCGGCCTGCAACAGTTCCAGGCTGGCAAACAAGCCATCGCGCTGGAACGCCTCAAGCGGCAATACCGCCTCGACCTTCAGGCGCACCCGCCGCACTTCAACACGACCGGCGACCTGCCGGGTGATTGCCGCGTCCAGCCAGTCGCCCATCTTGACCTGCAACTTCTCGGCGGCGGTCTTGCTCAGCAGCATGCTGTCCAGGCCGACCGGCACCGGTAGCGAACCCAGCAGCGGGTCGCCGTGAGCGGTGGGAATCATCTCGACGTTCACGGCCTGCAACTGGCCTGGCAGGCTCAGGTCGGCGGCGGCGGCGATCTGCCGGGTCCGCGGCAGGGCGAACAGGACCTCCGGGCGCTTGCTCAGGTCAGCGATCTGGCTGGCGCTGAAGCGTGCACCGCCCAACGGGATGATCTCGCGCACCGCCGGGTCCTGTTCCAGGCGCTCGGTGAGGCTGCCGATCAGGCCGAACTTGAGGCCGAACAGCACCAACAGCGGCGCGATCACCGCCACCAGCGCCAGCACACTGCAGGCCGACAGACGGCTGTCGGCACGGTAGTCCTGCCAGGCCATGCTGGCGATCAGGGTCAGGTTCATAAGCTGGCCTGCCCCAGCGTGGCCGTCACGCCGCCATCGGCATCGCGCTGGCAGTCGATGCGCAGCAGGCTCAACCCCGATTGCCGGGCCAGCCCTTCGTCGTGGGTGGCGATCACGCAACAGGCTTGCTGTTTGCGGGCCTGCTTGAGCAGCAACTGCATGACTCGCCCGGCATTGAGCGGGTCCAGCGCGGCGGTAGGTTCATCGGCCAGCAACAGTTGCGGGGAATGCGCCAGGGCGCGGGCACAACTGACCCGCTGGCGTTGGCCCACCGACAGCGCGGCAGGCTTCTTGCGCAATTGGTCGCTGATTTCCAGTTGCTCGGCCAGGTGCTCGACCGTACCGTCGTTGTTCATGCCCAGCAGGCGCCGCGACAGCTCGATATTGCTGCGTACGTCCAGAAACCCCAGCAGCCCGCCGGTTTGCAGCACATAACCCAGATGCCGGCTGCGCAGCGCCGCCAGTTGTTCCTGACGTGCTTCACGCCACAGACCGCCGATATCGAACTCGCCCTGGGCGGTGGAAAAGTCAAAGCGCTGGGCATGATCCGGGGCCAGCACCAGCGCCAACAGATCAAGCAGGGTGCTCTTGCCACAACCGCTCGGCCCGACCAGCGCGCAACACTGGCCACGCTCGAGTTCCAGACGCGGAATCACCAGGCTGTAACGCTGGCTGGCGCTGCCGCGCGTTTTGCGCACCTCTCGTAAACTGAGCATCACGGCAGCGTCGACAACGGTACGCGGTACAGCGCATCACCCGGCTCGGCATCACCGAAGCGGACCCAGTTGGCCAGATCGTTGTGGAAGGTCTCGTAGAGGCGGATCTTCGATTCCAGCTCGTCGATAAAGTCTTCCTGCTCGGCCACGCTCAACGACAACCACAAATCCTGGGTCATGTTCAGCGACTTGCTGCGGTACGGCAGCCCTTCAAGGTATTCGCCCAACACCCCGCCAGCGGCCAGGTTGGCGCCGTTGCGCAAGGCTTGCGGGTCGCGGCTCATGTAAGCGCTGGCACTGGCGATTTCCTGGAAGAAATCCTTGGGTGAAGTCTGGGTCTTGCGCGCCGCATCGACGATCAGCTTCAGCGATTGCTGCAGGTCGTTGAGTTGCAGTTTGGTGAGCATCACGCAGACCTGAAAGGCCGGCAGCGCCGGGTTGGTCAGGTCGCGGTCAGCGGCCCAGGCACTGACCAGCTGCGGCGCCTGGATCGCCGCTTTGCGACCGAGAAAATCCATGTGCATGGCGTAACCGACGGCGGCGGATTTCTCACTCAGGCTGGGCGCCTTGGCCAGCAGCGGTACCGCTTGCGGCTGGTTGCTGCGCACCTGGTGCACCAAATCGGCGAACACCGAGCCGATCTCGCCAACCCGCTCGCCGAACTGCTGCACATCACCACCGGCCACCGGCACATAGAGGTCGCCAATGCGCGGGTTCGGGTCGGCGGTCAGGACCCGATACTGCTGTTCGGCCGAATCGTGATTTTTCTTGCCAGCCTCGGTGCGCAGATGCAGCGCGTAGATTTTGATCTGCTTGCCCAGTGCGGCCTGACGCACTTCGGCTTCGTTCATCCGGGTGCTGCTGAGCGGGTCGCTCTTGCGCAACGCACCGGCATCGCTGACCAGCAGGATCAGCCGCCCGCCGTAGCCGGACCAGTCCATGCCATCGACCGCCTGCATGATCCCGGCGAAGGCGTCTTCATTGAATGAATGGCTGGACACTGGCGTGGCCTTGACCTGCCGGGCCAGTTCCAGGAAGCGCTGCGGGTCGCGGCCCTGCTCCAGGGTGATCAGGGTCTTGCTCAGGTATTGCAAGCCGGGAGTCTTACTGGTGTTGTTGCGAAAGCCCACCAGGCCAAAGCTGACGCTGTCCAGCTCTCCGCGCTGGGCGATCTTGTCCTGCAACTGATGGACGACTTCACGGACCTGATCGATGTACGGCTGCATCGACACCGAGGTATCGACCACCAGTACCACCGCCGTACGAAATGCATTGCTGGCCCCTGCGGATCTGGGCTGATCGCCAGCGGTCTTTTGCGGCAGGTTGCCGGGGTCGATCGAGGCAATGTTGAGCATCTGTACCGGCTGACCGTCTTCGTCGAAGCTTTCCCGCGAATCAAAAATCGGCAGCAGGTAGAACTGGTCCTGCGGCACAGCGCTGGCAGCCGGTTCCAGGGCCAGTACCTGGCTGTTGTCCTGAGTGTCGTTCTGCGCCTGCATCAACAGCTTGCGCGCCGCTACCGGATCGGCAATCAGGCTTTCCAGTTTGCCGGGATCACGCAGGAACATCACCGGCGAGCGCCCGGAGCGTTCAGTGAACTTGAGCACCAGACTCTGCTTCCAGTCGCTGACCTGGCTGGCCGGCAGCCAGCCTTCACTGCGCCCGTCACTGCCCGCACCGACCCGCAGCCACGGCTCACCGTTTGCCTGGCGGCGCTCGTAGACATACAGCACCGAGAAGGCCGGCAGCGGTTTATCGACATTGCCACCAGGCTCACTGGCAAATCGCGCACCGGGCTTGCTCAGCACCCGTTGATAGAGGGTCTGCTTGCCTGCCATCAGCAACGGCTTGCCGGTATCGGTTGCCGGTTGTTGCGCGGCATTGGGGGCCGGCGTTGCGGTGGCTGGCGTGCTTGCAGGCGTCGGCGCTGCGGTGGCTGCAGCCTGGGGCGTGGCCGACGCGGCGCCGCCTTGGGCAGCGGCGGGCTTGTCAGCGCTCAGCCAGAGATAACCACCGGCACCGATACCCAGTGCGGCGGCAATCGCCACCGCCAGCAAGGCCATGGCGGGGCCGCGACGGGGCGGTTGATCCTGCAACGCCGGGCGCGCCCGGGATTTGCTCAGATTCGGCGCGGGGCGGTTGACCGGCTCTGCCGCTGCCGGTGGCGGGCTGTCAGGAATCACGATGGACACTGGCGTCAGCCCGGCCAGCTCATCGGTCGCGGCTTCGCTGACCGGCTCATTACCCGGCAGGGTATCGACCACTGGTAAAGGACGCAGCAGGGTGCGTTCACTGTCGCTCTGAATCAGTTCGTCCAGCGCCGCGACCAGCACCTGGGCATTGGCAAACCGCTCGGCCGGGTCTTTGGCCAGCAGGCGGGTCAGTACGTGCTGGTAGCGGCCATGCTGCACCGGCAGTTCCGGCAGAGGTTCGGTCAGGTGCGCCAGTGCTGTGGATAACGCATCCGGGCCGCTATACGGCAGGCGCCCGGCCAGAATCTCGTAGAACACTACGCCCAGCGCATAAAGGTCGGCGCGGCCGTCGATTTCTTGGCCGCGAGCCTGTTCCGGGCTCATGTAACTCGGCGTGCCCACGGCAAATCCGGCCTGGGTGAACTGGGTGCGGTCGTCCAGTGATTTAGCGATGCCGAAGTCCGACAATACCGCGGTGCCATCGGCGCGGAACAGGATGTTGGCCGGTTTTACGTCGCGGTGGACCAGACCCTGGGCATGGGCGTAGCCCAGCGCGGCGGCGATCTGGCGGATGTACAGCAGCCCCTGCTCATCTGAAAGCCCGGCCGCGATCCGTTCTTTAAGCGTGCCGGCGGGCAGATACTCCATGGCCATGTAGTACAGCGGGCCGACGTTGCCAATGTCGTGAATGGTCGCAATGTGCGGATGCGCCAGCCGCGCCAGGGTGCGGCCTTCGCGCAGGAAGCGCTCGCAGAAGCTCGGGTCGGCAGCCAGGCTGGCGGCCATGACCTTGAGCGCTACCTTGCGCTCCAGCGAACGCTGGATGGCCAGATACACCGTAGCCATCGCGCCTTCGCCAATTTCGCCTTCAATGTCGAATCCAGGAATTTGCATGTCCATAGCGGCTCTCAACTGGCCTTGACGACAATGGCGGTGATGTTGTCGGGCGCGCCGCGGGTCAGCCCCAGATGGACCAGGCTGCGCACGACTTCATAAGGGTTCGGGTGGCCGAGTACGTCACGGATTTCATGGTCTTCGGCGGTCTTGTTCAGGCCATCACTGCATAGCAGGTAGGTGTCGCCGGCCTGAATGTCCAAGGTCACCTGTGACAATTCCAGCGGGTCGGCAACGCCCACGGCGCGGGTGACGATATTGGCGCGCGGATGAACCCGCGCCTGGGCTTCGCTGAGCAGGCCGCTGTCGACCAGGTCCTGCACATAGCTGTGATCGTGGGACAGGCTTTGCAGCACGCCGTCGCGCAGCCGGTACAGGCGGCTGTCACCGGACCACAGGCAGATGCCCTGGTTATCACGTGCGGCCAGCAGCACCACGGTGCTGCCCATCATGGTCGCCTTGCGGCGTACCGTCTCTGCGCGCACTTCGCGGTTGATGTCGTCCAGTTGCTGGCGCAGTGCATCGCAATACACCTGCAACGTGGCCAACGGCGGGACACCGCGCAGCGAATCGACGATCAGGTTGCTCACGTAGTCGCCCGCTGCATGGCCGCCCATACCGTCGGCCACCACCCACAGACCACGTTCGGTCAAAGCCAGGCAGGCATCTTCGTTGAGCGAACGCACCATGCCGGTATGGCTGTAACTGGCCGCCTGGTAAGTCAACGTCATCAAGCACGGCCCTCCTTGCCAAGCAAGGCGCGGGCGAAATCGCTGGCGGCCGGCAGCCCTGGGCAACGCCACAGGCCGGGCTGGATATGCTCACCACCACGCCCCCACCACAGGCTGGAACCGATACAGGTGTGCTCGGCCAGGGCCGCCATGCGCGCCTGGGGATCGGTGGCGGCGAAGCGTTGCAGGCTGGCATCGACCTGCGAAGCAATCCACGGTGCCCCCTGCGGCGCAGGCAGACCCTGCAGACGCGCTTCAAAGTCGGCAAAACTGGCCTCGGCCTGCAAGCTGTCGAGCATCAGCGCTTCGGCCTGCTCGAACCAGCCGTCAGCCTGCAGCCAGGCGCTCAGCGACTCATGCGGCGCCAGGGTCACTGCCACGGTCAATGGAAAGTAGCGCCCGACCCGGTCGATGCTTGGCATCAGCACCCCGGCCACCGCTTGCGCTCCGCAGACCCCTGGCGCCAGTGCAAAGCGCCACAGCGGGCTGACCAGATAAGTCTCCAGCCAGGCGCTGCCCAGTTGTTCCTGGCTGGCCAGCAGGCCGGCGGCCAGCCACTGGTCCCAAGGCTGGATGAACGACTGCGGCAGGCCACGGCTGACGAAGTCGCCACGGCAAGCCAGCTTGCCGTAAAAACCCGGCGCACCAAGGTGTTGTTGCTCTGGGGTCATAACCGCTCCGGCAGACTGAAACCGCTCAGGACACGGCTTTTGAAAGGGTTGAAAGCGCTGTTGGCGCGCAACTCGTAGGCGATGCTGGCGCCGTCCACGCGCAGGCGCAGGTTGAAACGGTCCGGCGCACTGCCCGCGACCAGGTCCGATTGCTCCAACAGGCGGAACCAGGCCCATGGGCCGTCCAGGGTTACGGCCGAGCGGCCACTGGCCGACGGCGGGCTGATCGACAGGCGTACCACACCAATGCTGCCGGGGTTGGGCCACTGCATGGCCACCGGGCGACTCGGGCCGTGGTCGTAGCTGATCTGCTGGCCGTCGAGGTCCAGCAGAAATTGAGTGATCGAAGCATCCATGGCCACCGGTTTGAGTTCGAAGCGCACCACCGGCTGGGTGCCGCCGGCGCGGAAGAACGCATCACGAATGGCGTTGGCACGCTGGAAGGTCTGCAGCACGCCGGCATTGATACCCAGTTTCTGCGCCGCACCGGGCTGCCAGCGCCACGGGTTGGCCGAGGTGTCCACGTACGGTTGCAGGTACTTGCGGAAGTAGTTGTCCATCACCCCGCCAACCCCGAAGAACATGCCGAAGTCATCCAGCGTCGCATCGCGGGCGCTGCCCGCCGACAATGGGTAGCGGCCACTGAGCGATTGGCGATAGACGTTCACCACTTCGCTGCTCCAGGCCGCGTTGAGCTGGTTGCGCACGCCGCCCATCATGGTGTTGGTGGTGGAGTTGACCACCGATTTGACCAGCCCGCGCACCACCGGCGGCTGACGTTCGGCGCTCAGGTTGACGCGCGTGGCGGCAGCACTGGCCTGGTTCTTGGCTTCGCCGAGCAAGGCATCACCACTGGCCCCGACCATGGCACTGACCTGCACGTACAGGGCATTCATGTCTGCCAGCAGGGCATCAATGCTGCCCGGCTGCTCAGCGCTGCCCACCAACCGACGCAACTCGGCAAAATGCACGCTGACCGGGTCGTCATTGGTTGTTTGTGCTGAAGGCGTGGCCGCCTGTTGTTCCTGCCCGAGCAACGAGCCCAGGCGCTGCTTGAGTTGATCCACGCCATCTTCGACCGGCTTGCCCTGCGCCGCGAGCAGGCGCTGTTCGGCTTGCAGATCGGTCTGTTGCGCCACCGCTTGCAGGAGCCTCTTGAGCGGTGAGTCAGGCCCGGAAATAACCCGTAGCACGTCAGCCGCCTGGGCCACACTGGTGATCGGCACAAAGTCGATATCGGCGAGCAACGCATCCCACTCGCGCAGGAAATCCTGGAAATACAGGCGCCGCACTTCACCGGCCAGGCTGGCGACATCCAGCACGCCACCTTGGGCACTGCCCAGCACCCACTGCTCTTCGGCCAGCACGCCGGCCTGGCTCAGGCTGTTGCGCAAAAAGCCCTCGCGATAGCCTTTGGCGGTGAACAGGCCACTGAGCGGCTCGCCCAGCGGCTTGCCGCTCTTGCGGCTGAACACCAGTGCCGCATCACGCCCGGCCGCTTCATTGAGGCGGAAGTCCGGCACCCCGTCAGGCAGCTTCTGACGCTTGACCCGGTCATAGACCCGCTGCGCCACCGGCAACTGTTGCAACTGGCGACGCAGGTCGTCGATCAACGGCTGATCCAGACGCGCCTTGGGCGGATGCCGTTCAAACAGCGCCTGCAAGTGCCCGGCCAGCGCCTGACGCTGCTGGGGCGGCAGGTCACGGGGCAGGTTGCGCTCCCAGTCGAGGCTGATCCAGGCCTTGATGAAGTCGGCATCGAAGTGTTCCTGGTCGGCCAGCATCAGGTACGCCTTCAAGCCTTCGTACAGATAGTCCGTAGAACCGCCGGAGCGCAGCTGCTCTTCGATGCGGCTGACCAGCCGCGGCGCGAATACCGCGATCAACAGCTTGCGGTACACGCTGCCGGATTCAGCTTCGAGCATGTCACCCTGGTACAGCCCAAGTCCTTCGGACCAGCCCGGCGGATCACCGGCCAGTTGCCGCACAGCATCGAGCAGCGGCAGCACGGCCAGCACATCGCGCTGCGCGGGGCTCAGGTTCTGCACCTGCTGGCCCAGCGGGGCGAGCTTGCCATCGACCTGGGCAATGTAATCCTGATTGGCACGGTAGCTGACCCACCACAACGAGGCGACGGTGACCACCACCAGCGCGGTGGCCGCCAGCACACCACGGGCGATCCACTTGCGGCGCTGCTCGACTTTCGGGTCGGCGCTCATCAAGCCTTGCTCGGCAAAAACCACGGCGGTGAACAGCTTTTCGATGAAGTAACTGCGCCCGGTGCCGTTTTGCCGCGCCAGGTGTTGACGGTCCAGGCTCATGCTCTGCGCCATCACGCCAATCAGGCGGTCGATCGGGCTGCCCTCCTGAGTGCCGCTGGTGAAATACACCCCACGCAGTAACGGCCGGGTTTCATAAGGGTTAGGTTTGAACACGCCCTCCAGAAAGCCCTGCAACGCCTGGCGCAAAGCAGCGAACTGCTGCGGGAAGCCATAGATCAGGTCGCGCCGCGCCGGGTCGCGCTCCTGTTGCAGGCGCTCGACCAGCCGCTCGTTGAGGCGTTGTTCCAGGGCGGCCAGTTCCGCCGGGAAATCCTGCAACGGGCCGGAGGCGCTCTTGCCGTCGTCCAGGGCGAAGGTGGTGCCCCACACCTGGGCCCGTTCATCCTTGCTCAGCGCATCAAAGAACTCCATGAAGCCCGGCAGCAGGTCCAGCTTGGTGAGCATCAGGTAGATCGGGAAGCGCACACCCAGTTGATCGTGCAACTCCTGAACCCGGCTGCGGATCGCCACCGCATGGGCAGCGCGCTCTTGTTCGCTGCACTGCAACAGGTCCGACAGGCTGATGGCGATGAACGCACCGTCGATCGGCCGGCGCGGGCGCTGAGTCTTGAGCAGGTCGAGAAAGCCCAGCCAGGCGGCTTTGTCCACCTGGGCGTGGCTGTCCTGTGTGGTGTAGCGGCCAGCGGTGTCGAGCAGCACGGCGCGGTCGGTGAACCACCAGTCGCAGTTACGCGTCCCGCCGACCCCACGGATCGCGCCGCTGCCCATCTGCGCAGCCAGCGGAAAGTCCAGGCCGGAGTTGACCAACGCGGTGGTTTTGCCCGACCCCGGCGGGCCGATGATCACGTACCACGGCAGCTCATAAAGGTTGCGCCGCTGGTCACCGCCCAGGCGAGCCTTTTTAAGCAGCGCCAGCGCTTCGTCCATGCGCTGGCGCAGGGTCGCCAGCTCTTCGGCGGTGGCGACACTGGTCGGGTCGGGCGCGGTTTCGGCGGCCAGGCTTTCGATGACTTTGGCGGCCTGGCGGCGCGCCTGGATAATGCGATACACCCGCCAGCCGACCCACACCGCCCAGAGCAGGCCGATCAGCACCCAGCGCCGGCCTTCCGGGACCAGCACATCGAGCAGCGGCCCCACAAACCAGATGATCAGGCTCAGGGCAATCAGCCCCAGTACCGGCACCACCCAGCGAATGACAAACCCCAGAAACGCCTTCACTCGACGCCCTCCGCCAGTACGGTGATTTCAACCCGACGATTCTTCGCCCGTCCTTCGGTGGTGGCATTGGAGGCCACCGGCTCGGTGTCACTGCGGCCTTCGGCCGTGAAGCGCTGCGGCTGGCCGGTGCGTGCGGCGAGGATTTGCAGCACTTGCTCGGCACGGGCCTGGGACAGCGCCCAGTTGGACGGAAAACGCAGGGTGGCGATGGGTCGGTTGTCGCTATGCCCGGTGATGCGCACCTCACCCTTGACCTTGCTCACCGCCTCGGCGATACGCAGCATCAGCGGCTGATAGGCATCGACAATGGTTGCGCTGCCCGAGGCGAACAGTTCGTCACCGCGAATGGTCACCACCGAACGGTCTACGGCGTCTTGCACCGCAACCTTGCCGGCGCGGATCTCGTCAGCCAGAAAGCCGGCCAGGCGTGGACGCTCGACCACCTTTGGCTGAATCACTGGCCGGTCGATGGCCTGCACCGGGATTTCGCCCAGCGCATGAATGCGCTTGAACACCGGTTCCGCGTCATTGGCCAGCTTCATCCGCAGGCCCAACAGCAGCAACAACAGCAGCGCCACGCCAATCGCCACACCGACCCAGGGCGGCATGAACTGAGCCAGCCGGTCACGGGCCAGCACCAGCCCACGCCAGCGCGGCGACAGCTCTTGCTCACGCTCGCCACGGGCACTGCGGATTGCCGCGCTGGTGCGCTCGCGGAGGGCTTCAAGCTGGCTGCGGCCGTTGTTCATGACCCGATACTTGCCTTCAAAACCCAGGCTCATGCACAGGTACAGCAGTTCCAGCAGATACAAACGTTCACGCGGCGTTTGCAGGCAGTGCTCAAGCAACTGAAAGGACTTTTCGCCGCCCCAGTTTTCGTTATGCACGGTGACCAGCAGGCTCTGCTTGCCCCACTCACTGGCGCTGCCCCACGGAGTACTCATCACCGCTTCATCAAGGGCCGTGCACAGCACATAACGCGCCAGCAGCACGTCGTTACGCGCGACACCGGCGGCATCGGCGCGCTCTTCGAACTGGCGCAACTGGGCCAGCAGTTGGGCGCGCAAACTGGCCGGTGCCGGATGGGCGATGGTATTGCGCAGCCGGGTCAGCAACGCCAGCAAAGGACCGGCGGCAGCCTCCAGCGGTCGAGGCCCGCCCCCCTCCCCCCCGCCAGGGGCGGGCCCTGGGGCTGCGCCCGGGGGCTGTGGGGCGGGGGCAGTGGAGGGCCCCGGGCGGCCGCCCGGACGCGGCATGAACTGGGTGCGATCGTCGTTCGAATGCATCGCCGCGTTATCCTCGAATCGCCCAGAAAGCCAGGTTCAGGCCGGGAAATTCACCGGCAATGTGAAAGGCAAAACCACCGGAGCGGCTCAGTTGCTGCCAGTGCTCGCTGCCCCGGTCCAGTTCGTAGTAGGTCGAACCGACATGGAACGGCAGTTGCCGAGGCGCCACCGCCAATGGCAGCAGACCGATGCCCGGCAGTTGCAGGTTGACCAGGTCGCGGATGTGCTCCACCGAACCGATCTTGCTCTGCTGGCCGAACCGCGCCCGCAAGGTTTCGCCCGGAATATCGGCGCGCACCACCAGAATGAAACTGGCGTTGTCCAGCAGGCTCTTGTCCGCCAGCATTGCCACGTGCACGCCGTAGGCTTTTTCGACGATCGGAATCGGTACTGCCTTGCTGTCAATCAGCATCGACAGCGCCTCGCGCAGGGCCTGCATGACCGGCGCATAGCTGACTTGCAGGTCGTCGTGCTGATAACGCGGGAACTCCTGCGGGCGGTGCTCGCGGGTCGAGAAGGTCGCGAACTCACCGGCCAGGCTGACCAGCTCGCTGTAGAAGCGCTCCGGGTGCAGCGGGCTGAGTTGGCCCAGATGCTGGATCAGCGGTTCGGCGCGATTGACCAGTTGCAGCAGCATGAAGTCGGCAATTTCCGAGGCGCCGCCGGCACCCGAAGCCACCACCCGCCCGGCCAGCGCCTCGCCACGCTGGCGCAGCAAGCCTTGCAGCTCACTGCGAAATGCACTCAGTGGACGGCTCACCGCCACATCCAGCAGCGGCGGGATGTACTGCTCGTCAAGCAACAGTACGTTGTCGGCGCGCTTTTCGATGATCCGCACCACGCCCAGCACGGCGTAGTCACTCAGGCCGTCCTTGTCGGTCAGCAGGCGCAGCGCCCGTGAGCCGACCGCCACCGGCGCACGACTTTCGAACGGCGCATTGTCGTCGCGCACTTCACGCACCTGGCTCTGGTAACGCGCCGCCCCCGCAGCTTCGCCTTGCTCGACCGTGTCACGCACCCCGGCCCGGCGCAGCGGCAGGCCCAGATACACCAGGCCATCGCGCAGGCTGTCATCGATACTCAACGGGCTCGGTGCCGGATCATCGTGAGGGATGTTGAACGGCGTGCCGTCAGGCAACAGGCCACGGGCTGCGACGATGGCCAGCTTGCCCTGGGCCAGCAGGCCCTGATCGATGAGCAGTTCGGAAAACCCCCAGGCCGCCGCCGACAGCGGGCGGCTGCGGGCGTCGATCAGGTTTTCCAGGTAACGGTCATGCTGCTGGAAATGCTGTGTTCCGATGAACATGCCTTCCGACCAGACCACACGATTGTTCCAGGACATGGGTTCTCCGATTGCCTATTGAGCGGGGCGGGTTGCGGCGGCGGCAGCACTGCTGATCGCCAGCGCATCGAGGTCGATCCGGTAGTGCGAGCCGTGCTGCGGCGTCAGGTTCAGGACCGTGCGCCAGCGGGCACGGTCGATCTCGCGGTAGCCGACCACCAGGCCGATATGCCGGGTCGCCGGGTTGAGCGGGCGTACCACGCTGCGGGTTTCGCCGGGCCTGATCAGCACTTCGTCCTGATCGACCAGGTCAGCCCCCAGGGTCTGACTGCCACGCTCGGCCAGCGCGAAGTAATCGGCGCGGCTGAAAGCTGCGCTGTTTTTGAGTTCAAAGATCCGCACCCGCACTGGTGCCGGTTGCCCGGTGGCGCCGGGGTTGAGCGTGGCACTGGCATGGATGTCGAGGGTCACGCTGGCGTCGTCGCCAGGCGCTTGCGAGGCAGGACCGGACGCAGGCGACGAAGCGCTGGAACAGGCACTGAGCAGGCTGGCCAGGACAGCAATTCGGGCAACGGTGGCGAGCAGCGGCATTTTCACAGGGGTATTCTCACAGAGGGTTCTCAAGAGCGGCGCAGGCGTTCGCTGTGCGCTTCATAGGCACGGCTGAACTCGCGACCGAACAGGTCCTGGAAATCGTCTTCGGCTTCCTGGGAAATACGCTGGTACAGCGCGGTGAACTGCTGCCAGTACTGCGCCTGACGCGAACCGCTGAACAGGTTCGACAGCCCGCCAGGCTTCCCCATGCGTGCTTCCAGCTCGGCCGGTTCGAAGCGCTTGAGCAGGTGCTTGATGGCCGCCTCGACACCGGCCATCACCGCCAACTGGTGCGCACGCAGGTCGTCGAAGCTGTCGTTGACCGCCTGCTCGGGGTCCATGAAGGCCTGATTGCCATGGCGCAGCAGCAGCAACAACGCTTCATCGGCGTTGGGCGCGAACTTCAGCGGGTTGTTTTCGACCGGGCGGATCATCGTCTGCTGCATGCGAAACTCGCCCTTGAGGCTGGTGCGGGCGCGCAGCACGTCGATCAGTCCTTCGACCATCAGCCGGTAGCTACGGCCGATAGCCTCCATCTGCGCCTCGGCCTGCTGAGGGTCGATACGCAAATGGTCCAGACCGGCGCCGCGCAGAAAGGCCTGGAGCAGTTCGCCACTCGGTGCCGGGGCGGCTGCAGCAGTCACCGCAGCGGCTGGCCGCGACGGCTGAGCAGGTGCCAACGATGCTGGTACAGGCGGCACGGGTACAGGCGGCACGGGTATGGACGGCTCGGTCTCAGGCTCGACAAGCGGGATTGGCGGGATTGGCGCGGCAGGTTTTGCCTCGACAATCATGTCTTGTGCTGGCGGCACCGGCTCGACCGGGGTCACGAATGGCTGGGCGGCAACGGCGCCGAGATCGGCAAACGGGTCCCAGTCATCCGGAATCAGACCGGCACCCGCCTCGGCGGCTGGCGCTGGCGGCGCTACCGGCTTGTCGAGTAACACCGCAGTTGGTGGGCGGAAATCATGCTGGCGGGCCGGTACATGGTCGGGCTGGGTGGCCGGCGCGACATTGGAGCTGCCCAGAAAGTCGAACAGGTCCGGGAAGGTGTCCTGGGCCGAGCCGCCCTGCAAATGAGCCATGCCGGATGCGACCGCCGGCGCACTTTGCGGCGTCTGCCAGTTGCTTTCCTGACGGCTCATCAGTGCTTCAAAACTGTTGGGGGATTCACTGAGCGGGGCGGCCTGATCCGTCAGTTGCATATCAAAGTCGATACGCGCGCGAATCTCGTACTCACCAATACGGATAACTTCACCGTCTTGCAGTACTTCACTGTTGCCCCGCCGTAGACGCACCCCGGCCTGCACCAGCTCTACCCCGTTGGTGCTGTTATCGGTCAAGTAGTAGCGGCCATCCTTATACTGGATGACGCAATGCCGCGAAGATACCAGGCGCTCGGGATCAGGAAGTACCCAGTCATTATCCTGACTACGGCCAATTGCCATCACTCCGGTATCCAGTGTCTTTTCAGCGCACTGACCGGGCGTGATTTTATGGTAACTAGTGATCGTCAAGCTCAGTGACATTGCGATTCCCTGCTTATCTTGCACACTAACTTCTGAGTGCCCTGCAAACTGCCCGCGCTGCTCTCGCTACGCTGAAAAGGCCGCGAATCAGCCCCTGACAGGCATCTTTCGCTAAAGTTCAATAATTTCCTATTTGCACTAAGCCCCGACTGACGGTCGGTTGCGGCGCCATGATAATCATGCCGACGCAGGCGATGTCAAAATAACATGCAAGCTGTTACCTGCGTCACAACCGCTCTTTCGGCTGCATATAAGCACCTTGACAAGCCCTGCGCGCTACTTCAAGAATGCACAACTCCTGATATTGTGTGATATCACGTTGCCACTAACTAACCAAGTGCGACATCCACACTAATAAATGGTTCAAAAAAATTTTCCCAAACGACTGCAAGACATCATCTGACAGATAAGGAGATCGGACGTGGTGGATGTCGCAATGTTGCTTAGCGCTGTTTCAGCCCAGTTGCCGTGTGGCGAAGACCTGGAATATGACGCGGATTTTTTGCAACTGGAGCGTGATGCCCTGGGTAAACCCGAGCGCATCATGGGCGACGCCGTGCAACCGGCCGAACCACCACAGTGGCGCCAGATAGAGCAGTCCAGCAGTGCCCTGTTACAGCGCAGCAAAGACCTGCGCATTACCCATTTCCTGGCCCAGAGTGCGCTGGCGCTCGATGGCATCGCAGGCCTGGCCAATACCCTGGATCTGATCGAGCAACTGCTGCGCCAGTACTGGGACGGGCTGTATCCGTTGCTCGACGCCGATGACGACAACGATCCGACCCTGCGCATCAATGCCCTGGCAGGTCTGAGCGGCGACACCAATCTGCGCTTGCTGCGTGACAGCCCGCTGGTGCGCTCAAGGGCCTTCGGGACCCTGAGCCTGCGCGCCGCATTGCATGCCAGTGGCGTGGCGATTGCCAGCGATGAGTCGCTGAGCCTCGACACCTTCAACGCCGCCCTGCGCGACAGCGATCCGCAGAGCCTGCAGGACACCCGGGACGCACTCAGCCTGGCACTGCAACGAGCGACAGGCATCGAGACCTTCGTCAACGAGCAGGTGGGCTCGGCCCAGGGCGTCGATCTGACGCCGCTCAAACAGCCCTTGCGGCAGGCCTTGCAGGTACTCGGTGAGCCGGCCCCGACAAACGCCCCGCCAGCGCACGATGAGCCCGCCGCCAGCGACCAGCCGCATGCCGCAGCGCCAGCTCCGGTCGCCGCCGCCGCACCCCGCGCGAGCGGCGAGATTACTGATCGTGATGATGTCGTGCGTAACCTTGACCGCCTGCTGGCGTACTACGCCCGCCATGAGCCTTCCAGCCCGTTGCCGGTGCTGTTGAACAGGGCCAGAGGGCTGGTCCACGCCGACTTCGCCAGCATCGTGCGCAATCTGATTCCCGACGGCATGTCCCAGTTTGAAACCCTGCGCGGCCCCGAGGCTGACTGATCCGCCACCCGGATCACGCCCCAATCGTGCAGCCCGTTACCGGCATTGATGCCAACACCGTCGCAACAGCGACCAGGAGAAGCAACGTGGCGAAAACCAGTTCGCAGAAATTCATTGCGCGCAATCGTGCGCCCCGTGTGCAGATCGAATACGACGTGGAACTGTACGGCGCCGAAAAAAAGGTCCAGTTGCCGTTCGTGATGGGCGTCATGGCCGACCTGACCGGCAAGCCTGCCGAGCCCCTGGCCCCGGTGGCCGAGCGCAAGTTTCTGGAGATCGACGTCGACAACTTCGACTCGCGGCTCAAGGCCCTGCAACCACGTGTGGCCTTCCATGTGCCCAACGAGCTGACCGGTGAAGGCAACCTGAGCCTGGATATCACCTTCGAAAGCATGGACGACTTCAGCCCTGCCGCCGTGGCCCGCAAGGTCGACTCGCTGAACCAGTTGCTCGAAGCCCGCACCCAACTGGCCAACCTGTTGACCTACATGGACGGCAAGACCGGCGCCGAGGAAATCATCCTCAAGGCGATCAAGGACCCGGCGTTGCTCCAGGCCCTTGCCAGCGCACCCAAGCCTGGCGATGCCACTTCCAATGACGCCGAGCCCAACGCCTGAGAGGACCTTTGATCATGAGCGAACTGTTGCGCGACACCCAGAGCCAGCCGGCTTCTCAGGAACAGACCAGCGAATTTGCCTCGTTGCTGTTGCAGGAATTCAAACCCAAGACCGAGCGCGCCCGCGAAGCGGTAGAGACGGCGGTAAAAACCCTGGCCGAACAGGCCCTGGCGCAAACCAGCCTGGTGTCCAATGACGCGATCAAGTCGATCGAGTCGATCATCGCGGCCATTGACGCCAAGCTCACCGCCCAAGTCAACCAGATCATCCACCACGACGAGTTCCAGAAGGTGGAAAGCGCGTGGCGCGGCCTGCATTACCTGGTCAATAACACCGAAAGCGACGAGCAACTGAAGATTCGGGTGCTGAACATCTCCAAGCCGGAGTTGCACAAGACCCTGAAGAAGTTCAAGGGCACCGCCTGGGACCAGAGCCCGATCTTCAAGAAAATGTACGAAGAGGAATACGGCCAGTTCGGCGGCGAGCCCTACGGCTGCCTGATCGGCGACTACTATTTCGATCAGTCGCCGCCGGATGTCGAATTGCTGGGCGAACTGTCAAAAGTCTGCGCCGCGATGCACGCGCCGTTCATCTCGGCGGCCTCGCCAACCGTGATGGGCATGGGCTCCTGGCAGGAGCTGTCCAACCCTCGCGACCTGAGCAAAATCTTCACCACCCCGGAGTACGCCGGCTGGCGCTCGCTGCGTGAGTCTGAAGACTCGCGCTACATCGGCCTGACCATGCCGCGCTTCCTGGCGCGCCTGCCTTACGGCGCCAAGACCGACCCGGTGGAAGCCTTCGCCTTCGAAGAAGACACCGACGGTGCCGACAGCGCCAAGTACACCTGGGCCAACGCTGCCTACGCCATGGGCGTGAACATCAACCGCTCGTTCAAGCACTTCGGCTGGTGCTCGCGGATTCGCGGTGTGGAATCCGGTGGTGAGGTCGAGAACCTGCCGGCGCACACCTTCCCCACCGACGACGGTGGCGTGGACATGAAGTGCCCGACCGAGATCGCCATTTCCGACCGCCGCGAGGCAGAGCTGGCCAAGAACGGCTTCATGCCGCTGCTGCACAAAAAGAACACGGACTTTGCCGCCTTCATCGGCGCCCAATCGTTGCAAAAGCCGGTCGAGTATGACGATCCGGACGCCACTGCCAACGCCAACCTGGCCGCGCGCCTGCCGTACCTGTTCGCCACCTGCCGCTTCGCGCATTACCTCAAGTGCATCGTGCGCGACAAGATCGGCTCGTTCAAAGAGCGTGACGAGATGCAGCGCTGGTTGCAGGACTGGATCCTCAACTATGTCGACGGCGACCCGACCCACTCCACCGAAACCACCAAGGCCCAACACCCGTTGGCGGCGGCCGAAGTGGTGGTCGAGGACGTCGAGGGCAACCCCGGCTACTACACCTCCAAGTTCTTCCTGCGTCCGCACTACCAGCTCGAAGGCCTGACCGTGTCGCTGCGTCTGGTTTCCAAGCTGCCGTCGGCCAAAGGCGCATAACCCGGGGTTAACCGCCACATTGGCGTCGTATCACGGTGGGAGCGAGCTCGCTCGCGAATAATGCTTCGCGACCAATCCCGCTCCTGCCGGTCAAACCAAGATCATATCCGTGGCCCATGCCACCTCAGGAGAAAAACATGGCTGTCGATATTTTCATCAAGATCGGTGACATCAAAGGCGAGTCGGTCGACAAGACTCACAAGGACGAAATCGAAGTGCTGAACTGGAGCTGGGGCATGTCCCAGTCCGGCAACATGCACACCGGCACCGGCGGCGGCGCTGGCAAGGTCAGTATCCAGGACCTGTCGCTGACCAAATACGTCGATAAAGCGACCCCCAACCTGATGATGCATTGCTCCAGCGGCAAGCACGTCGCCAAGGTCACCCTGACCGTGCGCAAGGCCGGCGGCGACAATCAGGTCGAGTACCTGATCATCAACCTCGAAGAAGTGCTGATCTCCTCGCTGAGCACCGGCGGTTCGGGCAGCGATGATCGCCTGATCGAGAACGTCACGCTGAACTTCGCCAAAGTCACCGTCGACTATCAGCCGCAGAAGGCCGACGGCACCAAGGAAGGCGGCCCGATCAAGTACGGCTGGAACATTCGCTCCAACGTCAAGATCTGATCCGGATTCGCTCCCGGTGCATGCATCGGGAGCGATCGGCTTCAGGAAGACTCCGATTGATGTGGCAAGGAGACTGAGTTGTGGCAAAGCCTTCGTTTATCAATTTGCAGCAGGCCTACCCAAAAGTTGCCGATCCTTGCGACCAGCCTTGGGGAAACCAGTGCGCCATTCGCATGAGCATCGCGCTTAACGGCGAAAAGAGCATTCGCGTCAACAAATCGACCTACACCGAACCCAAGTGCAAACACGACCATGCCCGTGGTGCAGAGTCGCTGGCCAACTGGTTGTGGCGTCATCATCTGGGCCGTCCACTGATCATCGGTGGCAGTGCCGCTGACCGACAAGTGCTACGTGATAAGCGTGGCATCATTTTCTTCAAGGATTGCTTTCGCAGAGCATCAGAAACGCTGGAACAACGTAGCGGCGATCATATCGATCTCTGGAATCGGGGCTTGACTCAAGGCTTCAACGACGGCGACTACCTGTCCAGGCAGGTCTGGTTCTGGGAGCTGCCATGAGCAATCTTTTTTCAAGCGCCACTCTGATTGCGTGCGCGTTGTTCAGCCTGAGTGCCTGTGCGCAACCCGACGGGCAAACGAACGTTCAATCAAAGCAACTGACCCAAGCGACAGTGGGCAATTCATCTGTGCATCTGATCGAAGCAGACGGCCAGTGCGTATTGGTCAGGCCGGACAACAGCCAGTTGAAAATGGGCATGGAGTGGCCCTGCCAGTTCACACCCGACAAGCAGGGCAAAGTCCAGACAGAAGTGTTCAACAAGACGCCCATCGTGTTGGTCGAGCACGTTCAGGCCAACCCCGCACCTGATATCGAATGCATCAAGAAATCCCAGGCCGTCCGCTTGCGCAATGGCACGCTGGAGATATCACGAGTCAATAAAAGTGCGATGTGCAATATCGGCCAACAGGATCAGAAAATGTTCAGCGGTCTGTTCCAGTGGTGAGCATGATCAGGGCGGCTCATATCATGCTGCCTGCCGCGCTTTTGCCCGGTCTGGCACAGGCTGGCCAAGCCGTCGATGCAGATTTGCCATTAGAGGCCGTACTGGCAGGTCAGAGCTATGCGCTGGAGAGTCAGCACCACCGTTGTGCGTTGCGCAAACCTGACCAGAGCTTGCTGATGCTGGATATACCTTGGCCTTGTCATTTCAGCATCAGTGAGCCCGCAAAGGCTCACATTGAAACATTCCAGAATGTGCCGATCGTAATGGCACTGCACATCAAGACACTTGCGGATACGCCTAGCGAATGTCGCTCGCAATATCAGGCGATTCGCCTTTACAAGGGAAAACTTGAACCATCGGTTGCAGGGCGCTACGCCAGTTGCATGCGTGGCAAGGGCGACCAGAAAGCCTATACCGGGGTATTCGATTGGTAAGTCCCATGACCCCGCGCGAGCGCCTGCAACCTTCCCTGCTCGACCGTCTGACCGACGACGACCCCGGCAACCCGCAGGAAAGCGCCGACAAGCGTGTGTTGTCGCTGAGCCAGCTCAAGGCCTCGGTGCTGCGCGACTTGAGCTGGCTGCTCAACACCACCTCCTTGCTCGATGCCGATGCCACGCTGCACAGCCCGGCCGGCACCTCGGTGGTCAATTACGGCTTGCCGGCACTGGCTGGCACCAGCGTCTCCGGGGTCGATATCGCAGTGCTGGAAACCCTGATCCACCGGGCGATTACCACTTATGAACCGCGCCTGCTGGCGCATACCGTGCGGGTCCGGGCGCATGTCGGTTCAGAACAGATGAACCATAACGCCTTGAGTTTCGAGATTCAGGGCGACCTGTGGGCCCAGCCGGTGGCGCTGCCCTTGCTGCTGCGCACCGAACTGGACCTGGAGTCCGGCCATGTGCAGGTGCTGCCTGCCGATCAACGGAGACGCTCATGAATCCGCGCCTGCTCGGGCTGTATAACCAGGAGCTGCAGCACATTCGTGAAAGTGCTGCCGAGTTCGCCCGCGAGTATCCGAAGATCGCCGGGCGCCTGACCCTGTCAGGGATGGAGTGCGCCGACCCGTATGTCGAACGCCTGCTCGAAGGCTTTGCCTACCTGACCGCCCGGGTGCAGTTGAAGCTCGATGCCGAGTACCCGACCTTTACTCATAACCTGCTGGAAGTCGCCTACCCGCATTACCTGGCGCCCACGCCGTCGATGACCGTGGTGCAGATGCAGGCCGACCCGGACGAAGGTTCGCTGGCTGACGGTTTTACCCTGCCACGCGGCAGTGTGCTGCGCGCCGCGCTGGGCCGCGACTCGCAGACGTCCTGCGAATACCGCAGCACCCAGGACGTCAACCTGTGGCCGGTGCAGGTCAGCCGGGCCGAATACTTCGGCAACCCGGGCACCGTGCTGGGCCGGCTGGCCGCCGCTGAGCCCAAGGCCAAGGCGGCGCTGCGGATCACCTTGCGCAGCGGCGCCGAACTGCCGTTCAACAGCCTGAAGCTGGACAACCTGCCGTTGTACCTCAACGGTACCGACGAACTGCCCTATCGACTCTACGAACAATTGCTGGGCAACGCCTGCGCGGTGTTCGCCCGTCAGCCGGGCCGCGACTGGGTCGAGCGCATACCGGTAGAGAGCCTGCGCCCCTGCGGTTTCGATGATCGCGAAGCCGCCTTGCCAGTCGTGCCCCAGGCGTTCCAGGGCTATCGCTTGCTGCAGGAATATTTCGCCCTGCCGCAGCGTTTTCTGTTCGTCGATTTCAGCGGCCTGCAACCCGCCGTGCAGCGTTGCCATGGTCAGGAGCTGGAACTGATTGTGTTGTTCGAGCGCCTGGACCCGCAGCTGGAAAACAGCATTGGCCGCGAGCACCTGGTGCCGTACTGCACACCGGCGATCAACCTGTTTGCGCGCCGCCTGGACCGTATCCACCTGACCGACCGGGTGCATGAGTACCACGCGATTGCCGACCGCACCCGGCCAATGGATTTCGAGATTCACTCCTTGACCGGCGTCACCGGCCATGGCACCGGTCCCGATCAGTCGTTCCTGCCGTTCTATGCCGTGCGTGAGCCGTCGCGCTATGGCCGCGACAAGGCCTATTACATCCTGCGCCGCGAACCCCGCGTGCTGTCCAGCGAGCAACGCCGCACCGGCACCCGTTCCAGCTACGTGGGCAGTGAAACCTTCATCAGCCTGGTCGATAGCCAGCAGTCGCCGTGGCGCCACGACCTGCGCCAGTTGGGCCTGAGCGCGCTGTGCACCAACCGGGATTTGCCATTGTTCATGCGCTTGGGCGGTGACAGCGACTTCACCCTGGCCGACAGCGCACCGGTGTCCGCCATCCGTTGCCTGGCCGGCCCCAGTCGTCCGCGCGCCAGCCATGCGCATGACAATAAAGCCTGGCGGCTGATCAGCCAGTTGTCGCTGAACTACCTGTCGCTCAGTGAACAGGGTCAGGGCGCGGCGGCGTTGCGCGAGTTGCTGCGCCTGTACGGTGACGATCAGGATGCCGCGCTGCAATTGCAGATCGAGGGCCTGCACGAAGTCAGCAGCAAGCCGGTGACCCGACGCTTGCCGATGCCTGGCCCGATCGTGTTCGGCCGCGGCCTGGAAATCACCCTGAGCTTCGATGAGAACGCCTTTCGCGGCAGCGGCGTGTTCCTGCTCGGCGCGGTATTCGAGCGTTTCCTGGCCCGTTACGTCTCGATCAACAGCTTTACCGAAACCGTGCTGCGCAGCACCGAGCGCGGCGAGATCATGCGCTGGAAAGCCACGCCCGGCCGGCGGCCGACGCTGTGAGCAGCCTGGAGCAGATGCAGGAAAAACCCTGGGAGTACGACTTCTTCCAGGCGCTGCGGCGCATCGAGAATGAAAATCCCGACCTGCCAAGGTTCGGCCATTCGCTGCGCCTGGCCGATGATCCGGTGCGCCTGAGCCAGCGTCAGGACAGCGGCTTCGCACCCTCGACCCTGGCCAGCGTACAGCCGGGCGATGACGAGCTGCCGGCGCGCCTGGAACAGTTTTTCTTCGGCCTCGGCGGCCCCAATGGTCCGCTGCCGCTGCACCTGACCGAGTACGTGCGCGAGCGCCAGCGCCATCACGCCGACCCGACCAGCAAGCGCTTTCTGGATGTGTTCCACCACCGCCTGTTGAGCCTGTTCTACCGCGCCTGGGCCGAAGCCCGACCGACCGTCAGCCACGACCGGCCTGACGATGATTACTGGTCCGGGCGGCTGGCCGCGCTGTGTGGCCGTGGCTTGCCAGGGCAACTGGAGCAGAGCGAACTGCCCGGCACCGCGATGCTCCACTACAGCGGCCACCTCGCCGCCCAGACCCGCTACCCCGACGGATTACGGGCGATCCTCAGCGAATACTTCGGCGTGCCGGTGAACATCGAGGAATACGTCGGTCAATGGCTGGAGCTGCCCGAGCGCAGCCGGGTCGGGGTGACCGCCAACCGGCTCGGCATGGACCTGTGCCTGGGCAGTCATGTGTGGGATCGCCAGCACAAATTCAGAATTCGGCTGGGGCCGCTCAAGCTCGACGACTACATGGGCATGCTGCCCGATGGCCAGCCGTTTCGCGAACTGGTGGCCTGGGTCGCCGAGTACCTGGGCCACGAACTGGACTGGGACCTGAACCTGGTGCTGGAGCAGCCCGAGGTTCCGCGCCTGCAACTCAACAACCGTCAACGGCTGGGATTCAACACCTGGCTGGGCACACCGGCACAAGACGCCGACGACCTGATCCTGGCCCGGCACTACGCCGACCAGGCCAGCTCGGTAACGACCTCAAGGAGCAAGTGATATGAGTGAAATCAGTCGTGCCGCGCTGTTCGGCAAACTCAACAGCGTCGCCTACAAGGCCATCGAAGCCGCCACGGTGTTCTGCAAGCTGCGCGGCAACCCTTATGTGGAGCTGGCGCACTGGCTGCATCAGTTGCTGCAATTGCAGGACTCGGACCTGCACCGCATCATCCGGCAGTTCAATGTCGAACCGGCACGCCTGGCCCGTGACCTGACTGACGCGCTGGACCGCCTGCCACGCGGCTCGACCTCGATCACTGACTTGTCGTCGCATGTCGAAGAAGCCGTCGAGCGCGGCTGGGTGTACGGCAGCCTGATGTTCGGTGAAAGCCAGGTGCGCACCGGTTATCTGGTGATCGGCATTCTCAAGACCCCAAGCCTGCGCAACGCGCTGCTGGGACTGTCGACTGAATTCAACAAGCTCAAAATCGAAAGCCTCACCGAACGCTTCGACGAATACGTCGGCGACTCGCCGGAAAATGCCCTGGCCGCCACCGACGGCTTCAATGCCGGCGCACCAGGCGAAGCCAGCGGCGCGATGGCGCCCAGTGCTCTGGGCAAGCAGGAGGCGCTGAAGAAATTCACCATCGACCTCACCGAGCAGGCACGCAACGGCGAGCTGGACCCGATCGTCGGGCGTGACGAAGAGATCCGCCAACTGGTGGATATCCTCATGCGCCGCCGGCAGAACAACCCGATCCTGACCGGCGAGGCCGGGGTCGGCAAGACCGCCGTGGTGGAAGGCTTTGCCCTGCGCATCGTCGCCGGTGATGTGCCGCCGGCACTCAAGGACGTCGAGCTGCGCAGCCTCGACGTCGGCCTGTTGCAGGCCGGCGCCAGCATGAAGGGCGAATTCGAACAGCGTCTGCGTCAGGTCATTGAAGACGTACAGGCATCGCCCAAGCCGATCATCCTGTTCATCGATGAAGCCCACACCCTGGTCGGTGCCGGTGGCGCCGCCGGCACCGGCGACGCCGCCAACCTGCTCAAGCCGGCCCTGGCCCGTGGCAGCCTGCGCACTGTGGCCGCCACCACCTGGGCTGAATACAAGAAGCACATCGAGAAAGACCCGGCCCTGACCCGGCGCTTTCAGGTGGTACAGGTCGACGAGCCGTCCGAAGACAAGGCGCTGCTGATGATGCGTGGCGTAGCGTCGACCATGGAGCAACACCATCAGGTGCAGATCCTCGATGAGGCTTTGGAGGCCTCGGTCAAACTCTCGCACCGCTACATCCCGGCGCGCCAGTTGCCAGACAAATCGGTCAGCCTGCTGGACACCGCCTGCGCACGGGTCGCGATCAGCCTGCACGCGGTGCCGGCCCAGGTCGACGACAGCCGTCGGCGGATCGAGGCGCTGCAGACCGAACTGCAGATCATCGCCCGCGAACATGCCATCGGGGTGGATACCGGCACCCGGCAAAGTACCGTTCAGGGGCTGCTGGACAGCGAGCGCGAGCGCCTGACCGGCCTCGAAGTACGCTGGGCCGACGAGAAGGCGCTGGTCGATGAACTGCTGGCCTTGCGTGCACAGCTGCGCGAAAGCGTTGGCGTGGTGGACAGTGAAATCGATAGCGCGCAGAGCCACGAGCTGCGCGGGCAACTGGTCGCTCTGCAACAGCGCTTGAGCGAACTGCAAGGCGAAACCCCATTGATCCTGCCGACCGTGGATTATCAGGCAGTGGCTTCGGTGGTCGCCGACTGGACCGGGATTCCGGTTGGACGCATGGCCCGCAATGAACTGGAAACCGTGCTCAAGCTCGACCAGCACCTGAAAAAACGCATCATCGGCCAGGACCATGCCTTGCAGATGATCGCCAAGCGCATCCAGACCTCGCGCGCCGGGCTCGATAACCCGAGCAAGCCGATTGGCGTGTTCATGCTGGCCGGCACCTCCGGGGTGGGCAAGACCGAAACCGCCCTGGCGCTGGCCGAAGCACTGTACGGCGGCGAGCAGAACGTCATCACCATCAACATGAGTGAGTTCCAGGAAGCCCACACCGTCTCGACCCTCAAGGGCGCCCCGCCGGGCTACGTCGGCTATGGCGAAGGCGGCGTGCTCACCGAAGCCGTGCGCCGCAAGCCGTACAGCGTGGTGCTGCTCGATGAGGTGGAAAAAGCCCACCCCGACGTGCACGAGATGTTCTTCCAGGTGTTCGACAAAGGCGTGATGGAAGATGGCGAAGGCCGGCTGATTGACTTCAAGAACACCCTGATTCTGCTGACCACCAACGCCGGCACCGAGTTGATCGCCGACCTGTGCCAGGACGCCCGAAACGTCCCGGACCCGGAAGACATCGCCAAGGCCCTGCGCCAGCCGTTGCTGGAGATTTTCCCGCCGGCACTGCTCGGTCGGCTGGTGACCATCCCGTATTACCCGCTCAGCGACAGCATGCTCAAGGCGATTACCGACCTGCAGCTGGGGCGCATCAAGAAGCGCGTGCAGAGCACCCACAAGGTGCCGTTCGAGTACGACGACGGCGTGATCGACCTGATTGTCTCGCGCTGCACCGAGACCGAAAGCGGCGGACGGATGATCGACGCCATTCTGACCAACACCCTGCTGCCGGACATGAGCCGCGAGTTCCTGACCCGCATGCTCGAAGGCCAGCCGCTGGCCGGCGTGCGGATCAGCCAGCGCGACGGGCAGTTGCATTATGAATTCGCCGAGACGCCATGACCTGCCGCTGTAGGAGCGGCTTCAGCCGCGAAGGCTGCATGACTTCGCAGCTAAAGCTGCTCCTACAGGTTTTTACATAACGAGAGATCCATGAATTTCCAGCAACTCACGCGTATGACCCAAGTCACCAGCCCGCTCGGGCCGGATGTGCTGTTGCTCAAGGACATGAGCGGTGGCGATGAGTT